>CALUQI010000098.1 GCA_944322875.1 Candidatus Gastranaerophilales bacterium | reverse complement strand
AACTTGTTGAAGCACAACGTCTCGAACAACGCGTCAAGTACGATATGGAAATGATAAAAGAAATGGGGTATTGTTCTGGTATTGAAAATTATTCAAGAATAATTGAAAGACGTCTTCCCGGTTCTCCACCCGCTACATTATTAGACTATTTTAAAGGAGACTTTTTAACTGTTATTGATGAATCTCATGTTACTTTACCTCAGTTGAAAGGTATGAGTCACGGTGATGCATCAAGAAAAGATACTTTAGTTAGCTACGGATTTAGACTCCCTTGCGCTAAGGATAACAGACCGCTTACTTCGGATGAGTTTTTTGCAAAAGTCGGTCAGAAAATTTATATATCAGCGACTCCTTCTAAGTTTGAACGGGATTCTTCTGTTCAAATTGTTGAACAAATTATTAGACCGACAGGTTTGGTAGATCCTAAAATCTCTGTGCGACCTATTGATACTCAGATTGAGGATCTTAAGTCTGAAATTTCCTTAAGATCATCCAAAAATGAACGCGTGTTGATTACTACATTAACAAAAAAAATGGCTGAAGATTTGACTGATTTCTTTATTCAAGAAGGGATAAGAGTCAGATATTTGCACAGTGAAATTCAATCTCTGGAACGTGTTGAAATTTTACGGGATTTAAGACTTGGTGAATTTGATGTTCTTATAGGTGTTAATCTGCTTCGCGAAGGGCTTGATATACCTGAGGTTTCGCTCGTGGCAATTATGGATGCTGATAAAGAAGGATTTTTGCGTTCTGAAACAAGTCTGATACAGACTATTGGCCGTGCAGCACGTAATGCTTGCGGTGAAGTTATTATGTATGCAGATAAAATTACCGATTCTATGCGTTCGGCAATTGATGAAACTGAGCGTCGACGTAAGATTCAAATTGATTATAATAATAAATTCGGAATTGTTCCTCAGACTATTAAAAAACCGATTGAAAATAATCTGCTTTCTCTTGTCGCCAGCTATAGAGATTTTGAGGATATTGTTGCTGAAGAAATGGTAGATTTAGGAATTGATACAAAGGATTTACCTAAGCTTATTGAAAAACTTGAAAAAGATATGCATAAAGCCGCTAAAATTCTTGATTTTGAGCGTGCGGCCGAAATCAGAGATAGGCTTAAAAAACTACGTGAAATGCTTTAATTCACTTCATCTCGGGGTATTAATTCGTAGTCTATCTGTGCAAAATAGTTCCCCGTTATTGATATATTCATAATCAACATCATGCAGCTTAAATATATAAAAATAGGGTTATCTATACCGACACTTATTAAAAAAATGTACGCTATTGAACCTAGTATTATCGTATTTACAAGTAATAATTGCGGTATATAAAACAGTATTGCAAGCAGTATGTCGATACAAGTATTTGAAATAAGATTGAAGTTGTAAGCATCTTTTATTATTTCTGTTTTGGAGTATATTATGGTTGATGTTATTATTATTGAACTTATTATTAACCATACTATTATGGAATATATTAGTTGTACGTTTGGTAATGGAATCGGTATTTGAATCCCGGATAATATTTTACCTAAATATAACCCTAAAAATGTTATCGGACCTAATGCCAGTAGTGCTTTAGCCGCGGTCAGAGAAAATTTGAATATATTGAAACTTGGCATCACGTAATTTTTTCCGTTGCGAACATTGTTTATGCAAGTTATCAGAATACTAACCATCATTAGAATTGTAAAAAATCCAATGACGTAAAACATACTCATGTTGCCTTGTGAAAATAAATTGTAGCATATATAGACCGGCAATGCGTATATTAAAATTTTTACCAGTGCATAATCATCAGTTATAGACTCTTCCAAAGCGTCTTTTATAGATGCCATTATACCCTCCAAACCGTCCTATACATATTTTATCATGTTTGCACTCAAATAACAACCCCTTATTATTTATATGCTAGGCATTTGTGGTTTATTTTGATATTTATGATTATTTATTTGAATACCCGATATATTTTAGATTCCTGTAATATCCTTCATAGTCAAGTCCGTAACCTGCTACAAATTTGTCATCTATTTCAAATCCGTAGTAATCAGGTTCTATATCCGTAACTCTGGAAATTTTTTTGTCCAGCAGGGAGCAAAACTTTGTTGACCTTGTTTTAAAATTGTTGTTAATAAAGTCTAATAAAAATTTGGCTGTATGACCTGTATCTATTATGTCTTCTATAATAAGTACATTTTTGTTATTTAAGTCCGGTAGAGAAATATCAACGGCGTGTACTTTCCCGGATGACACTTGGGAATTCCCGTAGCTGGACAATCTTATAAATTCCATCTGAATCGGCATTTGCAGATGCTTTACCAAATCTACCGCAAACATTACCGCACCTTTTAAAACACATATCGTGATAACTTCTTCATTTTTGTAGGTATCGTTTATTTTTGATGCTAATTCTTTTATTTTGTTCTGGATTTGTTCTTCTGTAAATAGTACATTAAGTTCTTCAGCTGTTTTTATTTGCATTCTTGCCTCTCTTCTATTTTTAATATATGTGTAGGTTTATTTGTTACTCTTATTTTGTTACTCATACCAATGCCAGGTGCCCAAAGTACTTCGCTTCCTTTGCATAAAAATATCAGTTCGTCCTTCTTGTGGTTAGGTATTTTTTTTGAGTTTAAATATTTTTTCAGTTTTTGTTTCCCTTGCATACCTAGCGGAACT
>CALUQI010000097.1 GCA_944322875.1 Candidatus Gastranaerophilales bacterium | reverse complement strand
TTGGAGCGGGTCTTGCCTACTGCCCCCCCCCCCATTTAAGAAAGTAGACACAGTGCGTATTTTGACCCATTTTAAAAATCCTCCATACTCTACTTGCAGAGTATATCATATTTTGTTTTTTTCTGCAACACAAAAATTTAACTAAAAAGTTAAATTTTTGTCTTATAATTAATAATATGAAAAAGTTTTTAATTAGTTTACTTGCAAATTTTTTGTTCATATTTTCGCTCGCGTATGCGAATAATGATATTTCAAACTTAACTGTACAACCTTTGTCTGATTTACAGATGAAATCGGCAAATGAATTATATTTGGTCAGAGTTGGTATTGGCGATAATTCTTTTTCTAAATATGATTATGATAAAACAGGCATTTTTTCCACAAATAAGATGAGAATTTTTGATAACAAAGATTTTGTAACTGAAGTTCCGCAAAATAAATTGGTTAATATAAGAATTTCATCAGATATGTTTATATTATCTTATGAAAATGGTGAAATAATTGATCAAGTGAAAGGACCTGTAAGTTTTTATTGTGAAGAGGGATATTTGGGTGTTTCGGGTCTTAAGAGGGTAGGCAAACAGGCTTTATACAGAGGCAATATTGAAGTTGTAAAATATAATAAAAAACCGGGGAAATTTCATATTGTTAACGTAGTTGAGTTACAAGATTATCTTAAGGGTGTAGTTCCTAATGAAATGCCTGTTAGTTTTGGGCTTGAAGCATTAAAAGCACAAAGTGTCGCTGCAAGAAATTATGTTTTATCTCCAAGAGTAAAAGCTTATGATGCATTTGATGTTGTAGACAGTGTTGCAAGTCAAGTATACTTTGGAGCTGGTTCAGAAAAAGAATTAAGTAATCGTGCTGTCGAGGAGACAGAAGGAGTTGTTGCTGTTTATAACTGGGATTTGATTTTGGCTCAATATTCATCAACCGCCGGCGGTTATACCGAAAGTTTTTCAAATGTTTTCTCCGATCCTAAGTCAAAAGCTTTTCCATCAGTGTCAAAACCTTATTTAATAGCTAAACCTGATATGTTAAGTCAAAAACCACTATTTTTGGAGGAAGATGCTATCAGGTTTTACAAATCAAAACCGGATTCTTATGATATTAAATCACCGTATTTTCGTTGGGAAAGAACCTGGTCAAAAGATGAATTGCAAAATGTGATTAAAACAAATTTAGTATCTCAATCTTTGACAGGCTTTGTTCACCCTGTTTTTAACAGTGGTGATAAGTTAGATGATATTGTCAAGCTGGATGTTGTTCGCAGAGGTGAATCAGGTAAGATTATTGAAATGGATATTATTACAAAGTCCCAAAGATACAGGGTTCTTAAAGAACTTGTTATAAGAAGACTTTTAACCAATAAAGGCAAAGCTTTGCCAAGTGCAAATGTGGTATTTGAACATAATTATGATGATAATGGGAATTTATTATCAATTTCTGCTTTCGGAGGAGGATATGGACACGGTGTTGGTTTAAGTCAATATGGTGCAGGATTTATGGCTTCCGAGTTAAAAATGACTTATGAAAAAATACTAAAGCATTATTATTCGGGTATAATTCTGGCAACAAGACCTATTATCATTTCCTCTGAAGGTAATCAAAAAATTGTGACACAAAATTTTTATACAAAACAAAAATGTGCACAATTAGTTATTGATAATAAGTATCAATTGTCTCATATTTTGGTTAATATTAACGGGAAGGAAAAAGATTTGGAACTTTCAAAAAACTTTTTCAATCGCGTAGAAAAATTTGATATCTCAAAGTATATTAAACACGGAAAAAATTCAATAACTTTTTATTACCCGAGTGATGAAAAAGAAGGGAAAGGTATAAGATTATTGGTGGAATTGGCAGGAAAAGATGATGACTTATTCACAAGAAGATAAATCAACAAGTTTGTTAAAGGCTGCGTGGCTGATTGCTGTAGTTACAGTGTTCAGTAAGTTAATAGGGTTCATGCGTGATATAGTTATAGCAAATTATTACGGAACATCTATGGCTTCTGATGCTTATTTTTATGCTTATCAGATACCTGCACTTGCAATAATACTTTTAGGTGGTGTTGGCGGACCTTTTCATAGTGCTACGGTTGCTGTGTTTTCTAAACTTATCCCAAATTTGAGTGAAAAACCTGAAAAAGTTGTTAAAAAACTCTTTTCCACATTCATGACTGCAACGATACTTTTATTCTCTATATTAGCATTGGTATGCTACTTTTTTGCTCAACCCATTATGAATATTATTGTGTCAGGTGGAAGTCCAGAATTAGTAACCCTCGCTGCTGAACATTTAAGAATCATGTCTCCTGTTTTAATTATCGGAGGTATTGTTGGGATATATTATGGTATTCTGGTTACTTACAGATATTTTATGCTGCCAAATCTTTCACCAATTGTTATGAGTATTGTTATTATTGTCATGGTAATAACTGCGAGAAATGACAATGCAGGTGTTATTCTTGCTTGGGCTACTACTTTGGGTGCGGTTTTTCAGTTACTGCTGCAGTACCCTAGAATAAGACATTTAGGATTTAAGTTTAGACCAAATTTAGATGTCATAAATAACATTCAATTTAAAAATATATGTGAATTGCTTTTCCCTGCGGTTTTAAGTTCAACGGTCGGTCAGGTTCATATATATGTTGATATGTTTTTTGCTTCGTCCTTAAATGAAGGTGTTTGGACGGCTATAGGTTATGCTAACAGAGTTTTTCAATTCCCAGTGGGGATATTGGTAACAGCATTCCTTGTTCCTTTGTTCCCGATTTTTTCCAGACTTGTTGCAGAAAATGATATGTCAGGGATAAAATCATATTTTAATAAAGGTGTCGGGGTTCTGTTTTTTGGAGCAATACCTATTATTATTGGTATTCTTGTTCTTGGTATGGACGGTATACGTCTTATCTTTGAAAGGGGTGCTTTCGATCAACATGCTACTTTTATGGTTACTGAAGCATTATGGTTTTTGTCCTTTTCAATAATTCCTTATGTTTTTCGTGATAGCATTACAAGAGTATATTATTCGTTCAATGACTCCGCTACACCATTTATGATTGCATTTTCCTCTATTGTTTTGAAAGTCTTTCTTAATATATTATTGATTAATAAACTGCATATGGGAATTGGCGGAATTACTTTATCAACTTCTTTGGTTACTTTATTTAATGCTTTTATGTTGGGAATTTTAATACTTAAAAAAATAAGGCTCGATTATAAAAGTTTATT
>CALUQI010000096.1 GCA_944322875.1 Candidatus Gastranaerophilales bacterium | reverse complement strand
CTGAGCTACGCTCCCACTTTTGACATTTTTTATTATAATATGCTGAAAAAAAAAATGCAATAACTATTTTTTTATAAATGATTTAATTAATTTTAAATTTGGTTAACATCTTAGCAAATTTATTATTTAGAATACTTAATTTAGTATGAATTCATACAGTGTAAATTTTACTGGTCATTGTTCGCAAATTAGAACTGCTTATAAGGTTTGTCATGTTATTAATCATAATTTGCCACACATTTCTTATACAAAAATTGCCCCTATGTTTAAAAAGTTAAAATTTAATGCTCCGGATTGTTATTCAAAATTTGCCGATAGTAATCCAATTTTCCCGTTAATTCTTTCCAATGCTCAGGAAAAAAAATTGTTTGGAATATTTTCTTTTGAACGCAATTTGATACAAAAAATTCACGCCATTTGAGATTATTGTTCATCTTATAGTATATGTACTTATAATTCTGATTTCATTAGGCTTAAGAGTATTATTTCACAATTAAAATATGCTAAGGTTGGAAATTGTCATGAAGATGCAAACATTTCCGGGTTAATAATGCGCATGAATGGGTATGATAATGTTTATACTGCCAATTTGAAACGTGGAAAATATAATTTGGATCATTGTGTTTGTATTTTTAATAGAGATGGAAGCGAATTCAAAGGTAAATTAAATAGAGATACTATAGTTATTGATGCGTGGTCCGGAATGTGTGATTTTGCAGGTAATATGTTCAAAAAATATGAAAACACATTTGCTAATCATTTTTTTATACCTGAGCAAGGAAATTTTTGTTTTGATAATGTTCACAAATTAAAACTTTCTGATATAGAGTTAGAAGAATTAAAAAGAATGCATCCTGAATTTCTATTAAAAAAATAAAAAAAGAAGCCTTTTAGGCTTCTTTTTCAAAACAATTATCAATTATAAAGCGGAGCAAGTTTTTTTGCTTGCTGAGGTATAACTCCTTCTTCAATAGGAAGATATACTCGATAATCTATTTCAGAGAAACAATTATCAATACTTTCAATTTGTCTTAATTCATCTTCATTAATATTACCGCTTTCAATCATGTCACAAATTTTTTCAAATCGGTCGACATGTTCTCTGAATCTGTCTGTAGCATAATCTTTTGCCTGCCAAGTTGTAATTAAAAACGGCCAGTCAGAACTTTGTAACAAAAGATTTTCACGAGCCATTTGATTAAGCGCTCTATGTACTAGTTTATTTTGAGGTATTTCCTCATATTTTGAAGCTATTTCAGTAGCACGTTTTTCGCAGGAGTGAATAATCGGCCACATCCATTCAGTCAAGTGATTATTCCAAACATAGAAATGTCCGCCTTGGCCCCAAGAACTCTCGGGGATTTGTATAGCTTCTGTTGGAGGATGAGCTTGAATATATTCACCGGCAGTCATTCGTTCAACTTCAGGCAAGTATTGGTTGAATTTTTTAATAACTTGTTTGATGAATTCAACACCCTCAAACCACCAATGTCCAAACAGTTCAGTGTCGAAAGATACCATAACAAGACCCTCTTTACCGTTATGGGACATTTTATAATCATTTAACAAATGGTAAATTAATGTTGTGTAGTGATCAGAATTTTCATTCACTTTGTTAAGTGCAAGAACAGGATCATACAGCATTTTATCGCCCAAATCAGTTTTAGGAGAAGTTATTCTCCAATAATGCATTCCTGATTTGTCATCTTTTCTGTGGAATTCTCTGAAACAGCCGTCACCCGGATAACCGTCAGCGGCTGACCAAACCTGGTAACCTGCACGGTCATTTCTGCCCATAACAGCTACTTGTGCATCCGGTAACCAGTATGCAGAGTATGTATCATATCCCGTTGCGGCTCTTTCTGGCAATGGTATATACTCAATGTTTCCGTAAACACCAATCACACGTCTGTTACCGATAGAATTACCGCCCTCAATTACATGTGATTCAGTGAAAAAGTATTCTATTCCGTTATTTTGTAGAGTCACTTCTATTGCAGGACGCCAGTGTTTTTTACCGTCTTTTCCGGTATATTCATATCCTTGTCTGTAGGCACACTCAGGAAGCCAGCATCCTTTGGCTTTTTTGCCAAATAATCGTTTTGTTGTATCAGAACCTACTTTGAACTGTGCATTAAGGTTATTATCAGTTGCTAACAGTGGTGAGAATCCGTGAGTTGCTCCTGAAGTTGTTATTTCTATGCAACCTAGATCTTGATATTTTTTGAATGCACCAATCAAATCCATACCGTATTTATTTACGAATGAGTCCTTTATGTGGTTGAACCAATCGAAGTAATATTTTGCTAGGTATTTCAAGTGTTGTGAATGCATAACATTCGGATCCGGATAGCGTTCCAAATCTTTGGATACTTTTTGGATCCTTGAATCAAGGTATTTTACAAATCCGTGTTTAAGGTGTTCGTCATTAAGTTGTTCAGCTAGAATTGGTGTAATTCCTACAGTTAATTTTGCCTTAATTCCTTCATCATATAGTTCCGAGATTGCATTTAGCAGCGGAACGTACGTTTCAGCCATGCATTCGTAGAGGTTTTCTTCTCCAAATGGCCACATACCCGCTTTTCTATAGTATGGGAGATGGCTGTGTAACATAAATACGAATTGTCCTATTGACATCTGGTCCTCCGTTTCTTTGAGTTATTACTTACTATAACCCAATTTGATATATTATATATATAGCACAAATGTTTATAAAATATAACACTTTAGAATTAGTTCTTATGAATAATTTTACAATTATTAATATTTTTTTAATACCACTTGCAAATAAAGTTTTTTAGATTAAAATAGTTGAAGCTCACATCCTCATAAGGCGACGTCATTAATCGCTGCAAATGTGAAAGGAAAGAAAAATGGCAAACATTAAATCTGCTAAAAAAAGAGTATTGATCGCAGAAAAAAACAGAGTAAAAAATGTTGCTTTCAAAACGTCAATCAAGTCAGCTGCTAAAAAAGTGTTAGAATTGGCAAAAGGCGATGATAAGGAAGCTTTGAGCAAAGCAATGTCAAAAGCTTATCAATTGTGTGATAAGGCTGTTTCAAAAGGTATTTTGCATAAAAATACTGCAGCCAGAAAAAAGTCAAGATTAACATTAGCTGTGAATAAATTAGCAAAATAGTTTGTAAAAAGTTGAAAAACACCTCAGAATGAGGTGTTTTTTTGTTTACGAAAAACTTGACTGGATTTTATTAACTGTTAAAATCTAGAATGGAGGTAGTGTTATGTTCAATAATATTTTGGATCGCGTACGAATCGGGGGGGGGGCATCCTCAAAGCTAGGTAGCACAAGGG
>CALUQI010000095.1 GCA_944322875.1 Candidatus Gastranaerophilales bacterium | reverse complement strand
ATATGCAAATTATAGTCATATTTATCAAATAAAATTCCTTTGAATTCTCCGTTTTCTATTCGGGGATTTAGGATTGTACCATGTCCTATTGAATAATTTAAGTTTTTATCTTCGCTAAATCCTATGCCTATCTGATTTGTTGTAAATTTTTTTGATTTTTTATCATATTTTGACATTTTTTGATGTATCATTAAAATATGTTTTTTATTTGTGCAACAATTATTCTTTCATATACATTCTACAAAATTTTAAATTTGAATATTTTTTACAAAATAATTCTTAGTACTATTTTTTATGTGTTTTTTTTGATTTTTACTATTCTCTTTCATAACATTGTATTTAATGCTTATTGTACTTTAACTGACAACATAGGATATAATTCAATTACAAATTTTATACGACATTGTGTTCATATTAGTGATTGGGCAATACTTATTATTATACAAATAATATTAATATATATTTATATAAAGAACATAAAAATCAATAAATAATTTTATTTTTTGTTTGTATTTTTTAATATATTTTTTGTATAGTTTGAATTTTTTTCCCAATCTTTTAATAAGATTTGTAAAAGTTCTTCTTTTGAAATATTCGGATATTGCCTGGCATATTTTCTGCCAATCTCATTGTTTAATTGATCTAAATTTGAATCCTCCGAGCCACTACCAGTCCTACCAAAACGTAAAATTTCATTTATATCTCCTAACCATTTTGCCTTTTCTTCTCCTAGATTTCTTGCATATAAAGCACTCACATATTGATGTCTTATATCATTTGAATATAACTTCGGAGAATTCGTATATTTCTCTAAAAAATCCCCTACTTCATATTCTAATTTGTCATTTAAATTATCATAATAATTATAATTTATTTAAATTAGGAATCCCGGTATTATGACCTTTAATATAAATATCTAAAGGTCTATCAAATCCATCATCTACATAATTAATATCTGCAGCAGCACCGGTAGAAGTTCCGCCTATTTGATAATTATTAATTCCAACTCCATCGGGCTTGGAACGATAGTGTGCTCTTACCTCTGTTCCGTCATCTCGAGTGTATCCATGAACATATACAACATCAGGATTGCTTGACAAATCAGACTCTCTTGGTATGCCCAACTTGTTCTGTTGATAATCTATGGCCTTTTCATTTGCCATAAATTCCTTGTTTGTCATACTGCCGATGTCTTCTGCCGTATAAATTCTGTTGTCGTTTGTGATTGCGTTAATAAAATTTCTCAAATTCGCCAAATCGCCGCATAGTCTATGATTTAAACCTATTAAAAACCTGCAATTTTTCTAGTCGCAAATTCTGAACTTCTGTAGGCAAAAATTGCAGAATTATAAAAAAGTGGCTAAGATTGACAGTTTCATGCCTTATATGATATAATTAATAAGACGTGTAGGCTCAGACCCGAGTGTAATGAACACTTAAAGATACAATCTTTCGATGGTAAAGCTGTTTGCGTTACAATATAGGGGAACTGTATCTTTATGAATTTGAAAAGATTTTTGTGGTTATTATTGTTTTTAATTATCTCATTACCTTCTTTTGCGGTTGATTACAACAAATTTGATATAAACGACATTAACTCTATTCAAAAAGCAACAAAAGAATATCAAAAAGAATTTGAGAACAAACATGGCACAAAAGAAGCTGAACAGGATTACCTGAATTTCTTGAAATTCTATAATAAAGCAGTTAATGCTCAAAGCAAGAAAATAACCTTTGAATATCAGGCGTATGATAACTCTTTTGAAAAACAAGCACAGGAATACTCTAAAAAGTATTTTCCTAAAGGAATGATAGTTCATTTTGATGAAGGAGACTTTTTTCTTGTAGAGAGTAACCAATATTTGTATGATGAATTTTCACCCTATTTAACAAAAGACTGGGAAGAACTTTTAAAATTTGAAACAAGATTTGATAAAAGAATAATCTCTGACGGAAGATATCGTATCTCAAAAGCAGAAATTAAAAATTTTATTCATTTTTATGAAAATTTTATTAAAAAATATCCTGATTTTACTGAAAAAAATAATATTAGACAAACAATTATCAATTATAAAAAAGATTTAAAACACTACCCCAATATAATATATTAACTATTTTAATAACTAGAATTAATATCATACACCGACACAATTTGTCGGTGTAAATGTACATAGCTGAAATATAAGGAGAAAAACAATGGCAAACAAAACCTTTTGGTCACCTGAAGAAGTAGAGCTTTACTTTAAAAATTTAAAAACAGGGAGTAAGTTAAAACTTCCAGATGAAGCATATTGTACTGAAAATTTTACCTGGAATGAAGTTTTACAAACTAAAGAAAGAAACATAGACATGCCTTCAAGACAAATTCTTGAAAATTTAAAATCAAGTGCGGATGTTTTACAGAATTATAGAGATAAAACAGGTAAACCCATTAAAATTACATCAGGATGGAGAACCCCGACTGAACAGCAGAGATTAATCAATGCTTACAATCGTAAAGATGGTACGCAAAAAAACAAACCATCTGAAACAAGTTTACATTTAGAAGGGTTGGCTTTGGATTTTGCAGTTCAAGGAAGTTCACAAAATTTTATACAAAGTATTATAGATGAAACCCATATGGGTGAAATGGAATTTGGTTCAAACTATACCCACATAGGATTACCAACATTTTCAAAATCATATTTGCAACGGAATGGTATATATAGTGATAAAATATATAGAAAATTAAATGCTGAAAATGTTGAATTGTCACCATATGCAAAACAAAAAATTATTAAACGAATGGATGCAAGCAATTGGTCTCCACGTCCGTCTCATTTTGATGTGAAAAAGAACTCAGATACATTTAAAGATGTAGAAATTAATCTTATGAATTATAAAATTGATGAATTACCGCAATTAAGTTTAGCTAATAAAATATTTACAAGAGAAGAAATAGCAAAAATGAGTAATAATGAATTCACAAAGTTTGAAAAGTCTATTGATAAACAACTTGCAACAATAGGAGTTCCAATGGAATATGAGGCTCAAGAAGCTGTCAAAACTGGTAGTATGATTTGGGTTGATTCGTATAAACGTCAAGACGGAACTAATGTTAGTGGATATTACAGGTCAGTTTAATTAAAAAGAGAGAGCAGCTTTATTCTGCTCTCTCAACAATAACGGATTTAACCTCTCGGTGGACAAGGGTCATTTCCATAAGAATTACTGTCTCGGAATTGCCCCTGTCTGTTATGGATAAACAATTCACTACCTTGATTAATAGCTATCTGTCTTCCAATTTCGTAAGCCTGAGCCTGAGTATTAGTATAAATTAATAGGACAATGATAATAAGGGAACAGGGGCTGAAATGTAAAACATGTTTAAGATAGAGACTAATTTTTAAAATTGACAAAAAAGGAGCAAATTGGACTTTATTAGGTCATCATTGTCCTTAAAAATTTTTGATTTT
>CALUQI010000094.1 GCA_944322875.1 Candidatus Gastranaerophilales bacterium | reverse complement strand
TTTGGGTTTTGTGTATTTATGTCTAGAGCATTTGTGTATATTTCGTCTGCCATATGAAAATCATTTGTCAAATGTAAGTAGTTTCCATATTCAAAAAGTATAGAAGGATTATCAGGACTGAGCGCGTAAGCTTTTTCAAATTCATCTTTTGCATAATCAAAAAGACGTTTTGTAAGGTATATAACGCCTAAATCCTTGTGTGCCAGAGTATGTTCCGGATTAAGTTCAATTACTTTTTTCAAAATTTTTTCTGCTCGGTCAAAATCATTTGTCATTATGCATATATGAGCAAATTCATAGTACAAATCAAATGAAACATTACCTAAACGCAGAATTCTTTCATAAACCTCTTTGGCATTTTGAGGTTTTTGCACTTTTACTAGTATATTGGCAAGTTTTCTGGCCATGGTAACTGATTTCGGATTAAGCATAACAAGTTGTTGTAATATATTTATTGCTAAATCATATTCTCCGATGATCTCGTAACAGCATGCTAAATTGTATTGGAAATTGGGTTTCTCCGGATAGTGGACTGTCAAATATTTATAATGTTCAATGGCTGATTCAATATTGTTTGACTTTACCTCAGATAAAGCTAATGCTGTTAGATAGTTATCAAGAGGTTCTTTTTCGTATGCTTTTTTAAAATATTCACAAGCTTCTTTATGTTTATTTTGTATTTGCAAGATTGATGCTATGTTGAAATATGTAATTGAACTTTCAGGATCGTATTCACTTGCTTTAAGATAGTTTTCATAAGCTTTATCCAAATTGCCTTCGGATATATAACAAGTTCCAAGATTGTTGTATAATTGCGCGTGTTTGGGGTTTAATTCAATTGCTTTTTCCAGATAATAAATACTTTTAGCTGATTCTTTTAACGTCATGCAAGCTGTACCAATTATATAATACACAGCGTAATCATCTTGAACTATTTCAAGTGCTTTTTCACCCAGTTCTACAGCTTTTTCAGCTTGTTTCAATTTTACATATACAACACACAAATTTTTATATGCTTCTATGTACTCTTTTCTAAGTTTGATAACTTCTTCATATGCAGTTTTTGCATGTAAAAGGTCATCTGAATTGTCATAACAATTTGCAAGATAAAACCAGCTTAATGCATCTTCAGGAAGATATTTAACAACGGTTTCAAATATTTTTCTGCCGTCATCATATTTGCCAAGATTAACGTAACACAGCCCTAAAAGTTTTAAAGCTTCATTGTTATTACTATCCTTTTCTAATAATTGTTCCAGCTTTTTTTGTGCTTCTTCAAATTTATTTTCCGCAATCAGTTTATCAATATCTTCCATAATCCTTATTATACATTAAAAAGTAATATTTACAAAATCAGTATAAATATGTTATAATATATAAGCCAGTAATATTGCCCTTGTTCCAACAGAAAGGAACAACTATGGGAAAAACCTCGAATTACCCTTCTTATTCAAGCGGGACGGTGTCATTAAACGGGAATACCGTTTCTTCAACTTCTAAAACCGGTAATACAGTTAATACAAGTTATAATATGCCGGAAACTACCAAAAATATTTACGATTATGCACAGAATTCTTTATTATCTTCGTTACCTCAGATTAATGTTTTTTCAAGTGATACGAGGAAAGACATCAATTCTCAGTTGGAAGCATATAAAAATCGTGGGGTGCAAACTATAAATGATATCTATAATCCTATTGTAGATAATTTAAAGAATGATGTTGCATCAAGATTTGGGAATTTAAACAATTCAATATTCATGGATAATCTAAATGATATTGAATCAAACCGTGCAACTGCAATCAGTGACCTGGCACAAGATATTGAAGCTCAAAGAAGTAATTTATATGAAAATGAACTGAATCAAAGATATAATTACTTAAACTTTTTAAATAATATTCAAAACCAAATAAATAACAATGCTTTAAGCTATATGGGTCTATCTCAAAGTAATGCATCATCCGGAAACTTATATAATCAAGCTGCATATGATGCAAAAATACAAAATTATCAATTACCGATAGATACATCAATAAAAGCAGCATTGCTCGCTTCAAGATTTATGGCGTAGCTTTATGGAAACGGGTTGTAAATCAACCCGTTTTTTTGTGTATAATAGTTATATTATGAATATAATACAGGAATTTGATACAATAGCGGCGATAGCAACACCTATTGGTACGGGTGGTGTTGGAGTAATAAGGATTTCGGGTGATAAAAGTTTTTCTATAGCAAATAAAATTTTTACCGGTACTAAATTTAATCCGGGTAAAATTTCGCACGGATGGATTGAAAATGATGGAATTAAGATAGATGAGGTTATAATTCTTCCTTTTAAAAATCCTCACAGTTATACGGGAGAGGATGTTATTGAGATTCAATGCCATGGTGGAATAAATGTAGTTAGAAATATTCTTGATATTGTATTGAAAAATGGTGCAAGAATGGCTCAAAGAGGAGAATTTACCAAAAGAGCATTTTTGAATAAAAAATTGGATTTGTCTCAAGCCGAGGCTGTAGCAGACCTTATCCACGCTAAAACACAGAAATTTGCCATCCAATCGGCTAAAAATCTTTCCGGTGTTTTGGCAACAAAAATAAATGAAATCAAGGGTTTGATATTTGAGGTTCTTTCAAGAATCGTTGCAGGAATTGATTTTCCGGAAGATGTTGCAGAACCGTCATATGAGTATATAGTTGAAAGAATAGAGACAGCATTAATTGAGACTGACAAAATTTTATCTTGTGCAAAATCTTCTGATATTATGCGTCAAGGAATTAAAGTTGCTATTGTTGGTAAACCAAATGCCGGAAAATCTTCATTATTTAACAGGCTTTTGAATACTCACCGTGCAATTGTTACGGATATTGCAGGAACTACAAGAGATGTGTTGAAAGAAACTTTGGATATGAATGTTGCCGTTACTCTTATAGATACGGCTGGTATACGTGATACAAAAGAAGTTGGTGAGGTTGAGGAAATAGGTATCAAATTTTCAAAACAATCTGTTGATGAAGCTGATTTAATTCTTTTTCTGTACAATGCCTTTGAAGGTATGAATGCAGAAGATGAAATAATTTTTAACTTGATAAAGGATAAAAAATATCTCAAAATTGCCAATAAATCAGACTTGACAGAAAACAGAGCAGATGATTCAATTTATATTTCAGCTTTAACCGGTGAAGGTATTGAAGAATTGAAAACAGAAATAAAAAATATTGTTTGTAATTTTACGTTAGAAGATACAGAATTTATAACAAATAAGAGACAACAAGATTGTCTTTTAAAATGCCGAGAAAGTCTATTACAATCTTTAGAGGCGGCAAAAAATGAAGAATTACAAGATCTAATATCTATTGATATAAAATCTGCTTTGTTGTATTTGGATGAAATTACCGGAGAAGTAATTACTGACGATATATTAAATAATATATTTGATAATTTTTGTATAGGGAAATGATAACAATGCAGAATTAATATTGAAAATATCTGTCGAAATCTACGTCATCAAAGCTGCAAAGTAACTTGAAT
>CALUQI010000093.1 GCA_944322875.1 Candidatus Gastranaerophilales bacterium | reverse complement strand
CTCTGTTGTCCCCCTCTCTAGGGCAGATTTCCTACATATTACTCACCCGTCCGCCACTTTCCACTGACCGAAGTCAGTTTCTCGTTCGACTTGCATGTATGAAGCACGCCGCCAGCGTTCGTCCTGAGCCAGGATCAAACTCTCCATTGTCAGAAAGTTTATGTCCATCGCTTATATGCGGCTAGCATATAAGCTGCTCGACTTCGTTTTTTTCGCTTGCTTTCGCTTCGCGTTCAGAATCATTTTGTTGAATTAACAAGTATTAATTTCGTCAATTATTGAATGCTTTTATTGCATCCAAGTTTTCAGCTATTCTGTTTTCAATGTTCAGTTCTATTTATGCCGCCATTTCTTAGGTAGTGTTTACTAGTTTTGCAGACTACAAGCTAAGTGCTTGGGGGCCAGCTAGAATAGGCAGATGTGCAAAATCATTTGATGCCTTTCTTCACACTAGGATTCGGTTTTCCTCATCCCAAACCGCTTTTACTCGCGGTAATTATTATCTTATTACTTCAATTTTTTTTGTCAAGTCTTTTTTTAAAATTTATTTTTAATTTCTTAAAATTTCTTAACTTTGCTATTTATCTTTAAAGTGCATTGTGCGCTGAGCACATCTAACATTCTATTTCAAATATTTTTAAAAATCAATACATGTTTTCTATCTTTTTTTGACTTTTTACATTTTTTATGAAATTTTAAGCTATATCTGCTCTTTGGCTATTTACAAATGTTCATATTCCCTCCGCTGCATGCTTTTTGACGTTATTTCTTTTGTTCCAAATTTTGCCTTTATTAATTTATATTAAGATATTTGTTATTTACGCCCCCATGTTTTAAGATGTATAGTATATCATTATAATATTTTAATAGGAGAGTCTATCATGATTAAATCTTTAAAACATGTCGCTTTTTCTTTAGCACTGCTGTTAGCATGCTCTAGTGCTGTCTTAGCTGATGGTAATGCCTTTACTCCGTTGAACTTCGATGACGCAAGCTACGGTGGCAATCAAAAATCTGTCAATTCAACTACATCTGTTACTTCGGCTCAAGATATGCCCGGTAATTCTAAAATGCAAAATGCTATCCTTGAACTTGACAATGCTCAAGTTGATGTAAGAAATGAATTGTTAAATTATAAAGCTAAATACTCTGATATTGACGCTCAATACAAATTGATTAAAGCTGAAAGAAAAGCCTTAAATCAACAAGTTAAAGCCATCGAAAAAAGAATTAAACAAATTGACAAAGCTAAAGAAAAAATTAGAAAAAATATGTTGTAAAAAAAGCCGGTTTTTAAACCGGCTTTTTTAATATTTTTGTTTTTTGATTAAATCATGCTCACTAGCTTTAACTTTATAAAATGACATGCATCCTTCAGATGATTTTGTTTCAATGACTATATCTTGTTTTCAAGTATCCAATCATAATCATTTTCAACATCTGCTTTATATCCCACGCAACTCACTGAAATAAGTTATTTTCATTATATTTGCCAACATATCTCTCTGCATTTTTACATAAATACTTGCATGGAATTATTCGTCCACGTAAATCCTGAGATAATTCCAATAACTCCTGAATACTTTCTTCACATAATTCTTTGTCTCTGGATAAGGAATTTGTTCTACAAATTCATCTGTATCCGCATAATTTAGGTTTTTCTTCCATTTACCTATTGAACCTATACCTCCATTGTAAGCCGCTACCGCTGATACATCAAGATTATTTAGCATGCTTCTTAACTGGGCATAATAAAGATTACCTATTTTGATATTCAATTCAGGCTTGTATAAATCTTCTGCACTCGTCATTCCGTAACCGTACTCTTGGCTTATCTCTGTTGCTGTCGATGGCATAAGCTGCATTAAACCCCTTGCTCCCGCTATACTTTTTGCCTCTGAATTAAAATAACTCTCTTCTCGAACTAATGCAAGCATTAGGACGGTGTCATTTCCGTATAATTTTGAATATTTATCAATTTCTTCATAATAATCTATTGGATATACAAGACGCCACCTTAAATCTTTCCTGTCTGGTTTTGGACTAAGCCTATCCATTGCTTCTCGGGCCATCAACATTGAATGTGAATAATCGCCCTTTTGGTAATATATCCAGCTCTTTATAAAGTCGTCCTCGGTCATTTCTAACAAAAGATCGTAATCTCGTAATTCTGATAACACGAAAATTATATCCTTTTTGGAAATATTTGGGTAAGGATATTCGACAGGAAGAACCTTTATGTATGCATTTAATATCGGATTTTTTATATGTCTCATCGCTATATATGATCTGTATGCGTAATAATCATCCGGATAATTAGAAATCACTTTCTTATACATACTCATATATAAGTTGTAATCATTATCTCTTTCTGCAATTTTACCAAGCCAGAACATTACCATTGGAGATATCTTAGTATCACCGTATTTATCCATTATATCCTCGCCTATCTTGCGTGCGTTTGAATAATCGCCGGCAATTATTCGGTCGAAAAATAAATATGATAAGGACTTTGATGCATAATCACCGTTAGGATAATTTATGTACAATTGTTTATAACATCCCGCTTGATACATTGAAGGAGCTGCTTCACACTTTAAACTCCATACATAATCCTTCCCATATTTACCTGATATTGCATAGATGCGGTCAATTGCTTCTTGCTTTGACTCTGACATGTCTATATAAATATCTACTACTGACTTTATGTCAGCCTTGTCTGTATATTGAGATAAATTACTTAACCCGTATTCTGCAAGATAACGAGCCCGGCTATAATTCTTTTCAAAGTACGATGTCTTTACATCTAAAACCCAACTTTCTTCTGTTGAAGATTTGCTTAATAATTTCCTCGCATTCTCGTAATCGCCAAATAAATAATATGTATTTGCCATCAATAAATAGTCGTCTTTTGAAATATCTTTGTTCAATGATTCCCAGTTTTTTATGGCATTTAATGCTAAACGCCCTTGCGGCGCACTTTCTATATAATGCCTAAAAGCCATTTCTATATCGTCCTTTACTGAATTAGGAAATATCTTCTTTGTTTTGTATTTGTTCAATAATATGACACCAATATAATACTCTGAAGCTATTGCGTAATCCGTATTAGGATTTTCTTTTATTATCTGCTCAAAATACCTTCTTGATTGTTCAGGATCTTCGTCTAATATAAGCTGAGCCAAAGAATACTTTGCTTTTAAACTCAATTTATTCTTCGGATAATTATTAAATAATAATCTGTATTGCTTGATTTCTGATTTCTTGTCTCCTAATTCTTTTGCACACATAGCTTGTCGATATATGGCATATGGCTTTAGTTTCGACGTGAAACTTATTCTGGAAAATAAATAATACGAATTTTGATATTCGCCTTTTGAATAGTCTTGTAAAGCATGGGAATATATCAACTTTGTCTTCGCAACAGGTTGATATAAATTCGCGAATCCATATCCTATAAAATAACAAATTAGTATCGCTACAAAAAAAATTATTAGTTTGTTTCTTGTACTCATCCCTTGCATTACAATAAAATTTTAACAAAAATACAAAAGTTTGTAAATTAACCCTTGATTAT
>CALUQI010000092.1 GCA_944322875.1 Candidatus Gastranaerophilales bacterium | reverse complement strand
TTGCAATAGTGGACAATGATAAAATTAAAGTCAAGAAGGTATTTGTATGAGAATATTTTTATTATTTTTATTTATAACCGCATTAAGTATTAATCTTTGTAAAGCCTCAACGTGCGAATGGGTTAATTGCACGGAACCTTATGATCTAAGTGGCGGAGTTTCAAGATTTATGAGCAATGTTACCGGTTCAAATTTTCTTGGAGTACAAGTGGCTCAAGCAATTCTTAAAAAGGAACTTGAAAAAAATATAAACGGCAAAATTAACATAAATATTGATTCATATAGTGTAAAAGACCTCAAAAAAGGTATTTTTAAATCAATCAAATTGAATGGTGAAAACATTTCAATCGATGATGTATATTTTACAACATTGGATATAAAAACGCTTTGTGAATTTAACTACATATCAATACAAGATCCCAAGAATCCAATATTTAAAGAAGATTTACCAATGTCCTTTTCTGTTATCATGAGTGAAGAAGACATAAATAAAACGATGCAAAGTATCGGATATAAAAAAATAATTGATGATCTCAACATGTTGGGAAGCAGTATAGGGGTTTTCAAAGTGGTATCCAACAGTATAACAATTAAAAACAATAAATTTTACTACATAATGAAAATAGCAATTCCATTTATAAAAAACACACAAAATATTGTAATAAGTTCTGATTTACGGGTTTCAAAAGGTCAAATTGACCTAACAAATTCAAAGCTTGTAAACAACAACATACTTGTTGATTTAAAACAAATGGACAAAATTATAAATTATCTTAACCCACTTGATTTTTCTTTAAATATACTGGAAAATAAACATGCACGACTGGTAGTACAAGATATCAAAATAAAAGAAAATAAGATATATGCTAATGGTCTGCTCATAGTGCCAAAAGATTAAAAGGGGAAACATATGGATAATAAACAAAAATGGTTTATAGTTATACTGGGAATAGTTTTTGTAATGTTAGCCGTTAAATACGGTTTAAGTACTATAGCTCCAACAGAGATATCCCCTGATGACATTACGGTTTCGGAGCGGAACACATCCGAAGAGGAACCTCACGATGCGAGTCCGGAAAAAAGATATGTTAAAGTATTTTTCATAGGTCAAAATACAAATCATGAGGAAGTATACAAAGCCGTAAAACGAGAATATGATCCTGAAATAGATGGAACAAAATTAAAGTTTGCAATGAATGCTTTAATTGCAGGTCCAAAATCAGATGAAAAAAACAGAGGAATATATACAGAAATCCCCGATGGAACAGATTTAATTTCAGTAAAGGAATTACCGGATAAAGTTATAGTAAACCTAACAGCAGATTTTGAAACGGGTGGCGGAACAGATAGTCTATATAAGAGATTATACCAAGTTATAAAAACCGCAAATCAAAATTCCACACTACCTGTATATTTATATATAGAAGGTCAAAGAGCTGACGTAATCGGCGGAGAAGGAATTATGTTAAATCAACCATTGAACGACAGGTCTTTAGATGGCTAATAAAGATTTAGATTATTATTTAAATTTAAATTGGACATTAATAGAAGGGACTGACTTGGATTTTGAAGGTAATATTTATCATTACATAGAAATAAAAGAGATTCCAAGTTTTGTTTTCTGTGCAAAAACTATAGAGAAGGCGAGAGAAAATTACAAAAAACAGCTTAAATTAACCTTAATTGTAATGCTGGAAAACGGTGACGATATCCAAGAACCAGGGCAACCAAATGAAGAATTCGATTGGGAAAATATTTGCCCCTAATTTTTATATACCTCAGCGTATTTCGGATTAACCGCAAGCCACTTAAATGCATTTTCTTCCAACTCAGGTATATCAATAACAAAAGTACCGCCATAACGTCCTCTGGAAAAAACAAGGTACCCTTCTTTTGCCAGATTGTGAAAAGCACGTCTAACAGTATTAGGGCTCAAATCCATTTGCTTTGATAAATCATTCACTGAAGGTAATTTTTGTCCTATTGAAAATTTTTCGGCAATCATTTTCTTTATATAATTTTGAGTTTTTTCATAATAATAAAAAGCAGTTTCGCTTGCCGGAGCAAATATTGAAGTTTCATAACGTTGTTCAACAGTCATCTCATCAGGCATTTTTATAACTGTCGTACCGTAGCGTCCTCTTTTGGGAAGCAACACACCTTCATCTACAAGAGTTTTAAGTGCATCATGAAGAGTTTTTGGACTTACATTAAGTATTCTTGACAGAACACCGTGAGGCGGAATCCGGTCACCTGTCTGCAAATTTAACCTTATATAATCTTTTAACTCCGACAAAATCTTTGTTACCAAAGTCTCATTATTACAATTAGATTTTAATTCAAAATCCACTTTATTTACTATCCAACCTGTCTCGCTGGAATTTTTAAACTTGTGAATTAAAATTTTATGGGTACATAAATATTCCAAAGCAAGTCTTGTAGTATTTTGAGAACAACCCGTTATTTTAGAAATAACTCTTGATGACGGGAGTTGAAAACCAACAGCAAAATTATTTTCCATTATATATGCCTTGATTTTTTCTATTGCAATTTCTCTTTTTGAAGTCAATTTTCGCATTGTAGCATTATTTTTTTTCCGATCTCTTACTATGGTTCCAATACACTGTTTCGACTCAATATAACCTAAATCTTCCACATAACGCAAAGCATTCTGCATTGTACCTATACTAACACCTAAAAGGTATGCAAACTCTGATTTAGAAGGGAGTAATGAGTTGGGTTTTATCATATCCGTTTTCAAGGCCGATTTTATAAGTTCTGAAAGCCATTTACCTATTACAACAGATTTTGACTCTTTGATATTTTTCAGTTCTGGCACATTTCCTACAAAACTGTTAATATCAATTTTGGTTAATTTGTTCTTATTAATATAATTACTCATACACTTACCTTCAAAGTTTAATGATACAATATTTATAAAAAAACATCAACACTTTTTTTGCCAGAATATTAAAATTATTTTACAAAAAAGACAAGACAGCCTTATACACTGTCTTGTCTAATACTTCCCAAATCCTTTAACTTTTTTCCAACGACCAACTATTGTAACAAAGATTCCAACAACTCTGCATTTTTACCAGCAGCAGCCGATTCTCTAACCTTTTGCTTGTAGATATAACTTCGCAAAGCTTCCCTGATAAGTTCACTACGTGACCTATTTTCTCCATCAGCAACCTGATCAATCTTGTTCAAAAAATCTTCGGGCATAGAAATCAATACTCGTGCCATATGTTCTCCTTTTATTTGCTCTGATATTTATATAAAAACTTTTTGAGATAAAAAAGTGCTATTTTTTATATTAAACATATATAAAAATTTACGAAATAACGATATAGCCTGACATACAAGAGATTTACATAACTTCATAAAAAACAAAACAAATTCAATTCTTGAAAAGAAAACATGTCCGTGCTATTCTTTTTGTGCAAAAAACAGAAAGAGGGAAAAGATGACAGGAGTAAGAGTAAGAATCGCGCCATCGCCCAGCGGAAACCTTCACATAGGAACAGCAAGAACAGCGCTTTTCAACTATTTATTTGCAAAAAAAAATAACGGGAAATTTGTACTAAGAATTGAAGACACGGATGCAGAAAGAACCAGTCAAGAGTAC
>CALUQI010000091.1 GCA_944322875.1 Candidatus Gastranaerophilales bacterium | reverse complement strand
GATGTGGCGCAGCTTGGTAGCGCACCTCGCTTGGGACGAGGGGGTCGCACGTTCAAATCGTGTCATCCCGACCATTTTTAGAAGACCGTTTAAAACGGTCTTTTCATTAATAATAAGAGGATTAGGGACATTGGATTTTACAACATTAACAATAGAATTTTTAGGGAAACTAGCTTCTGTAGTTGGTAATTACGGTTGGGCAATAATCGTTTTAACGATAATAGTCAGACTTTGCATGTGGCCTCTTAATGTATCACAGCAGCGTTCAATGCGTATGATGCAAACTTTGCAGCCAAAATTAAAAGCCATACAGGACAGATACAAAAACAATCCACAGCTAATGCAGCAAAAATTAATGGATTTTTATAAGGAGCATAAATTCAATCCGATGGGTGGTTGTATGCCTTTGCTAATACAAATGCCTATATTTATCTTGCTGTATTCAGCGTTGATGAGTCCTCAATTTATACAAATGGCAGGCAACGCATCATTCTTATTTGTACATAGATTAGATACAACTCTACGAGCATCTGCCGGCATATCTAATGACGGTGTTATGGGGACTTCAAAATTTGATAAATTCATATTGGGTAAAACAGCTACAGTTTATCTTCCTGATGAAAAGCTTGAAAATATAAAAATAACTAAACCAAACCAAGCTTTAGAAATTCAAGGTGAACTAGTACCCGGTGAACCTATTGATTTTAAAATAAGTCTTGACAATCTCAACTTAAAATTTAGTCAACTGCAAAAAATAGAACAAGCTTCAGTTGTAGTAACGGACATGAATACAAAAGAAACTGAAACTGTAATGTTTAAAAGACAAGGAGAGATTTTAACAGCATCAGTGCCATCTATTGAGGTAAAACAATCCTTTCATTATGATGTCTTACTTTTAATAATTCTTTTTGGTTTAACGATGTATATATCCCAGAAGGTAATGATGGCAACGTCAAATAGCACAGCAGCGCAAGACCCAACGCAAGCCGCCATCCAAAAGTCTATGGGTACATTCATGCCTATAATGATAATTGCCACTTTTGTGATAATACCAATTCCTGCCGGTGTACTTTTATATCTGGTTACAAGTAATATTATTCAAATAATTCAGAGCATTGTAGTAAATAAACAAATGGATATAGAAGAAGCACACAAAAAACAAAAAGTAGATGAATTAGATTTAAACAACGCAAAAAAAATTAACAACAAGGAGTAAGCAGTTGTTAGTTTCGGACTTTGATTATAATTTACCCGAGGAACTCATAGCGCAACTTCCAACAGAGAAGCGTGAAAACTCCAGAATGCTTGTATTAAACAGGAAAGCGCATACAATAACGCACAAACACTTTTATGACATAACAGAATACCTAAATAAGGACACACTTCTGGTTTTAAATAATACAAAAGTAATTCCGGCAAGACTATACGGATATAAAGATACAGGGGCAAAAATAGAAATTTTGCTTTTGGAAGCTAAAGACGAAAATCATTGGTCTTGCTTAATAAAACCCTCAAAAAGAATTACCCCTTCAACAAAAATAAGTATAAGTGAAGACTTGAAAATAAAAGTATCAGAGCGTTTGGAAGATGATGGAGAATGGCTCGTAGAGCTAATTTACAACGGACAACTTAGTGACATACTACACAAAGTAGGTAATATTCCATTACCTCCTTATATAGAGAGGAAAATACAAACAGAAGCCCAAAAGAATTTTGATATGGAGAGATATCAAACAGTATATGCAAAGCAAGAAGGTTCAGTAGCCGCACCAACGGCAGGTCTGCACTTTACTCAAGATATTCTGGACAAATTAAAAGCAAACGGAGTAGAAATAGCATACGTAACTTTGAATGTAGGGTTAGGAACCTTCCGACCAGTGAAATGCGAAAACGTACTTGATCACAAAATGCACTCCGAGACTTTTGAGATAACAGAAGAAAATGCCGATATAATAAACCGAGCCAGAAATAACGGAAAAACCATCACCGCAGTCGGGACAACGACAGTAAGGACACTGGAAACCGCTTACAAAAAATACGGAGAGATAAAAGCTTGTAAGGATCATTCTGAATTATTTATATATCCGCCATATAAATTTAACGTTGTAGATAATCTAATAACCAATTTCCATTTACCTAAGTCAACGCTATTAATGCTGGTAAGTGCAATGGCTGGTAAAGATTTCATTTTTGAGGCATACGAAAATGCCATAGCTAATAAATATAGATTTTTCTCATATGGAGACTGCATGTATATAGAATAACCCCGATTTGACAATCCAATAAAAATCCTTAATTTATATGATACCAAAACAATAGCAACAGAGTAGAATAAAATTAAGGGTAGGAAATATGTTTTCACAAATGATACAAAAAATGTTAAACAGTGAATTACAAACAGCAGCAATGCAGCGTGCTGCACAAATGAACCAATACATAAACAATTTTTATAGAAATCAAGCAACAATAAACAGCAACATAGCTCCCACAAGTGCAACTAACGTAGATTCATTTGAAAATGTACTTACCAAAACACAAAAAATAAATTTTGGCAATTTACTTTTAAATCCTGAAACGTTAAAAGTAAAAGCCCAAATATCTGATACTAATGTGCTAGAACCATATAAAACATCACAAATTAAAGCAGGAGCAATACAGGGAACAATTATTCCAAACAACAAAACACAACTAATGAATATGGTTGAACAAATAGCGAACAAACACGGAGTAGATGATAAGCTAGTAAAAGCATTAATCAAACAAGAATCAGGTTTTAATCCGCAAGCGAAATCAAAAGCAGGAGCAATGGGTCTAATGCAGTTAATGCCATCGACAGCAAAAGGGTTAGGAGTAAAAGATGCCTACAATCCTATACAGAATGTAGATGGAGGTGTAAGGTATCTAAAATCAATGTTGGAACGATACAATGGTAACGTAATTTTAGCTCTGGCGGCTTATAATGCGGGGCCTGGTGCAGTAGATAAATATGATGGAGTTCCACCATACCAAGAAACACAAAATTATGTAAAAAATATTCTTGCAAATTATTTATAGATTATAATAGAAAAGCTATAAAATATTTTTTGCAAATAAATAGATTTTTTGATACAATAAAAAACGTAGAAGATTAACGAGGAATTAAATGAAATTTTCATCATCATTCAAAGTAGGTCTTTTAACGTTAATAGCACTAATCCTACTATTTGGAGTTGTCTTAAAAGTAAAAGGCAGAGCGTTTTCAAATGCAGACAGAATAGAAGTAAAATTTAAAGATGTAAATGGAATGCGACCTGGAGCCGGTGTACAAATGATGGGTATACGAGTAGGCCAGGTTGAGGAAATAACCCCCGTAGTTGAAGGAGAAGACAATTACGTAAAAGTAAAATTTGTAATCACGGATTCCGATATAAATATTCCAAAGGCCTCAGTATTCACAATTCAGCAATCGGGTTTAATAGGAGAACTTTTTTTAGAAATAACGCCGCCAAAAACAAGAACAATATATATCCCGATGAATACAAAAGATCTACTGTATGAAAATGATGCAGTAGAAATGAAACTTGATGACAAATATTACAATGTAGGTAAAGTAAAAAATATTGAAGTTTTATCAAAAGATGCAGTTCCCTACAATTTTAGAGACAGTATAGATACCAAATATGCCTATAAGATAGATTACATAGTAGACTTACCGGGGCTAATTCTTCCGGAATTTATGAAAGGCAGTCCC
>CALUQI010000090.1 GCA_944322875.1 Candidatus Gastranaerophilales bacterium | reverse complement strand
ATGAAATTGTTGAGGATTGGGATAAATTAAAATCAGAAGAAAAACCTCAACGAAAATCCGCAATGGATAGTATTTCAAAGGGACAATCAGCACTTATAAGCGCACAAAAAATCAGCAAAAGAGCAGTAAAAACAGGTTTTGAATGGCCTGATGAAGAATCCTTATACAAATGTATTAGTTCAGAATTTTGCGAATTTAAAGAAGCTTGTAATAAAATGGACAGAAATAACATGGAGGAAGAGATCGGCGACATTTTCTTTGCTATAGTAAACTTAGCACGCTGGAATAAAATAGATGCAGAACAAGCACTTTTAAAAGCAAATAAAAAATTTTCTCAAAGATTCAGAAAAATGGAAGAACTTGCTGTAAAACCACTAAATGAATACACATTTACCGAGTTTGATGAGCTTTGGGAATCGGCTAAACAGCAGCTTTCTTAGTATTGTTAAAAAATGTTAACTTAATAGTGTTCAGAAAAGCAATTTTCATTGAAAAAAATCCTTTATCTAAATATACAGGTTGGAAAAGAGGATAACTCAATGAAAGAACAAGAACTAAATACAATGATGTCAGTGGTATCAGATCCTATAAATAATGTTTACAAGATCAATTCAAGAAAGGATTTGGAAGAAATACAGCGTATAATAAGAATTTTTAATATAGCAGATGAGCAACACAACAAGCATAAAATGCTTTCAATAAAAAACTTAGCAACATTTAGGTTGGTACTAAGCAACAACTAAAAAATAAAAGAAAGAAATTGGTTAAAAAGGGTTTTGAGCAACACTCAAAGCCCTTTAAATTATATACAACCCAAAATAGGAGGTAAGAACAACAATAAACCAATAATAATTGCAATCGCAGTAGTAAACATAACAGCACCTGCAGCGATATCCTTTGCCATACCTACCAACTTTGAATACTTGTTGTGAAAAACCGCATCAAGTGAAAATTCGATTGCAGAATTAACCATTTCCGCACAAATAACTGCTGAAATAGTAAGAAGCAACACACAAATCTTAGTTGTTGAAAAATCCAACAATATTGCCGCCAATAAAATTAGCAGGGCAACACAGAAATGTATTCTAATATTAACTTCACTTTTCAGAACTAATCTTAAACCTTTTCTAGCATTTTTAAAGGTATTATTAAACCCTTGTGATTTATATTTACTCATAACCCCAATCCGTCTAAAGCATTCCTCTGCATTTCCACAATAAAATTATAATCCTCAACCGTCTGATGGTCAAATCCCAAAAGATGCATAATTCCATGACTTATTAAAAAAGAAAGTTCATGTTCAAATGAGGTGCCTTTTTTAATAGTTTCTTCGACCACTTTATCTACAGCAATAATAACTTCACCAAGATTAATTTCACCATCAAAAACAAATTTTTCTTCACTATCAGCAAATATAGCAAAAGTAATTATGTCTGCAGGATAATCTTTGTTCCTGTATTCTTTATTAATCTCGTGAGTCTTTTCGCTGCTGCAGTACAAAAAATCAAAAGACAAAGTATTAAAATCAAAAGAATTGAGACAAGATTTATGAAAAATTTTTTCCAAATAGAACCGTAAAATTTTCTTAGCGATATTTATGAATTTTTTTTCATCAATATCAATGTCTTTAAACAAATTTTCACTAAAAACATTAATCTTTATTTTCTTCACCACGTTGTTCCAGCTGTTTAATTTTATTTTCAAGATCTTCGTCTAACATCTTACTTGACATAATAATTTTATTTTTATTGAACTCTTCAGCCAAATTTTCCTGATACTTAATTCTGTTATGTTGCATTCCGCGCAATATTCTGCTGAATGTTGCGGCAATAACCTTCAAATCCTGAAGAGTTAACGGACTATCAGCCAACTGAGTATCATTTAATCTTTCAATAATAATTTTATCAATAATTTTTTCAATTTCTTCAGGTGTAGGATTTTTCAACGATCTAACAGCAGATTCAACCGCATCTGCAATCATTAATATAGCAGTTTCTTTTGTATTAGGTTTAGGACCGGTATATCTGAACTGTTCTTCCTTAACATTTTCCAATCCTTCTTCCTGAACAGCTTGATTGTAGAAATAACTTGCCAAGCCTTCGCCGTGGTGTTGAAGTATAAAATTATGTATAATAGGCGGGCGACCATATTCTTTAGCTAATTCAACACCGTCTTTAGGGTGTGCTGTAATAAACATCTTACTTAATCTTGGATTTAATTTTTGATGAGGATTTTCAATCCCAAAATAAGATTGATTTTCAACAAAGAACAGTGGTCGCTTTAATTTACCTATGTCATGATAAAAAGCTCCGACTCTGGCAAGAATGGGATTTGCACCAATTGCCTCTGCTGCCGCCTCACATAAATTTGACACCATCAAACTATGATGATAAGTTCCCGGAGCTTCAAATTGAAGTCGTTTTAGTAAAGGTTGATTATGATCAGCAAGCTCAGCTAAGCCATACGGCGTGATAATTTTAAACCAACTTTCAAACACAGGAAACAATCCCAAAGCTATAATAGAACTTAGTATACCGTTTAAGAAAATCAAAACACTATTTTGTAAAATCATTATATTACTGACATCAATAAGGCATTTTTCTACCAAATAAATACTTAAAGAAATAACAAGCCCAGCTAACGATATATTAAAACCGGTCTTAATAAGATCAAAACGTCTTGAAAATCTTATTTTAGACAATGCAACCATAGATACAACGGCAAGAAGCGTAAACGTAATAAGCCATTGAATATCATATTGAGCTCCTGTAGCCAATACACAAGCCAATATAACAGTTGCAATAAATGCTACTCTCGGGCTCAAAAATATAGACATAATAACCATATATGCCGGAATAGGAAGAATATATGGAGAAAACCCTGTAGGAATAACAGAAGTTATAAACGCCAAAATTATAGATAAAACTGATGAAATTGCCAGATAATTAGGTTCCAAAAAATTTTTTTCAAAGAACTTCATATACCCCAAGAACATAAGTGTAGCCAAGAACACCAAAATATATATAGCAAAAAGGCCTTGCCAATTCAATTCATAAACATTATAGCCGGCCTGTCTGAGCGCATCTCTTTTCAATCTGGTAACCGGCTCACCTTCAAATAAAATTTTATCACCTTTCTGAAATGTAATCTCATAAGGTTTGACAGAATTCATGGCATTTTTTCTTGCTATTTCAGTAGCAAATTCGTCAACAACAAGGTTTGGAACTATGACCTGTTCCAATAACGCACTTATTACTGAAATTTGTCTTCGTGAAACGTTTGAGACCATGTTATTTGATACAATTAAGTGGATATCATTATTTTCATAATCTTTTTCGGAGAGACCGGAACGCAAGATTTTGTCTAAAGTCATATTAGTTTTTTCAAATACTTCATGCAAACTGGCATCGTCTGATTTGATCAAAAAATTAGTTATAAAATCTTTTTTAGGATTGCCTGATAAATCCAAAAGGATACCCAATTCTTCAGCTTTAACAGAATTCATCGTATCTTTTTTTCTAATCTTAACTATAGAATTTTCCATAGTAATAAGATTTGTTTTTACAAATTCATCTTCAGCAGCCGTTAAAACAGGTTCAACTTTTGAAGCAACTTCTTTTCTGTGCTGCTCAGTTCGCTTGACATCGATGACAGTTAATGTTTTTTGCGCCACTACATCACGCTTACTAATTCCATTTTCAATGATATTTTGAAAAAAATAATTTTGAGAAGCAATAACTGCTGTCATCAAAACTGTAAACCCAATTAACGCAGAAATTTTTACAGTATTTGAAGAGGTTAAAAAATTTTTTATTTTATCTGAAAAAATCAATTTTGACATAATAATTATTCCTTTTTTTATATTGTATAACGACCTGTTTTTTTTTTTAGTATTATAAGATTTGACATGAATCTTGATGATGTATATTGAAAGTGTAT
>CALUQI010000089.1 GCA_944322875.1 Candidatus Gastranaerophilales bacterium | reverse complement strand
CTATTTTGTATGAAAAAACGTTAAATGAAATGATGGATAAAATTAGCGGATTTACAGGTGTAAATCGCCGCGGTAATATATTTAAACTTATTACAGCTTTGAAACAAATTTGTAATCATCCTTACCAATTTTTGAAGTCCGGTGAAATGAGTAAAGAACTTTCCGGTAAAATGGAAAAATGTATTTCCACTGTCCAAACTATTATTGATAATGGTGAAAAAACACTCATTTTTACTCAATATAAAGAAATGGGCGATATTTTGTCTAAAATTATTAAAGAAGAGTGTAATACTGATCCTCTGTTTTTCCACGGTTCACTTACTGTTTCTCAGCGGGAATGTTTGATTGAAAAATTTCAAAACGATGCTGATGTTAAAGTTATGATTTTATCCTTAAAGGCTGGTGGTACAGGTTTAAATCTTACTAAAGCTACAAATGTTATTCATTATGACTTGTGGTGGAATCCGGCTGTTGAGGATCAAGCTACTGACCGTACTTATAGAATTGGTCAAGATAAAAATGTTATGGTCCATAGAATGATTACTCTCGGCACTTTTGAAGAAAAAATTGATGAGATGCTTAAATCTAAGAAAGAATTGGCTGATCTTGCTGTTTATGAAGGCGAAAAAATTATTACTGAACTCTCAGATGAGGAAATATATAATATATTTACGCTCTCAGCTTAAAAAAATCTTGATATTTATTTTATTTTATGTTACTATTCTTTTTGTACCCAATAAGATTTATAAAGGTGGTGAAAATATAAATGGCAGAAGTTAAAGTAGGCGAAAATGAATCTATTGAAAGTGCTCTAAGACGTTTCAAAAAAAAGATTCAAAAAGCCGGCATATTATCTGAAGTTAAAAAACGCGAAAGGTATGAAAAACCTAGTGTTAAAAGAAAACGTAAATCAGAAGCCGCTCGTAAGAGAAAAGTTTAACATTAAAAAAGTCCCTCACGGGACTTTTTTAATGTTTATTTTTTTGTGTCTATAAAATTAGTATTCGGTATGTATTCAGCTTTTGTTTCTCCCAATTCAAATTTATTTATTATATTAGCTCGTTTTTTACGGAACAACATATCCACAAATGCTTCTAATCTGGTTATAAAACCAGCTTCGCCTGTATGTTCATCAATAGTTAGATTTAACAGCGGTTTGTTAAATCTTTTTGCTTTTCTTGTAATTCGCTCTATCATGAGTGAGTCAGGGCCACAGCCAAATGCGGTTAGGGTTATTACTCCGTCAATTTTATTATCTTTAAGATAATGTCCGGCACTTCCTGTCATATCATATTCATTTGCCCAGTATTGTTCGTTGCCTAGTGATAATATCCCGTCATTAAGTTGTTCACTGGATAGTTGAAGCGATGTGTATACTTTTACATCCATTGCTTCCAATTTATCAAATATTTTCATACAAGTTTTTTCGTCGTATATGTTATAACCATGCGAAACCAATGCGATCGATATTGGGTATTCTTTTGTATGTGTTTCTATAAATACTTTGCCTTGCAGTGCATAGTTTAGGGCTTTTTTGTAACTCATACCCGACTTTGCCATTATATGAAAATTGTTATAGCAACGCCAACCGGCTTTAGATGCCCTTTTGATTATTTTTTCATCCGTAATCCCAAAGGGAGCTGCCATCTCCGCCAGAAAACTATATAAACCGCAATTTTTTTCGGATTTATCCAGAGTTGCTTCTATGAGGTTAAAATCACTTTTTACAACATTTCTTACTAAATCAGGTAAACCTCTTATTTTTGAACAATTGTATATTTTTGGGGCTATCGATTGTATCGATGGCACAAATATGTTTTTTACGCCTTTATTTATCAGGTTTATCACATGTCCTATATAAACCTTTATAGGTAAGCAAGTTTCGGTAACTACCAGCGCTGATCCGTCTGAAACTGTTTGCTTTGTCGTCATATCCGACAAAACTATCTTTATTCCTAAATCGGTAAAAAATCCGTAATAAAAAGGATAGTTATTATAAAAAGACATTGCACGAGGTATACCGATTATTTTTTCTTGTGTTGTATTTGTTTCCATATTCATATCCCGATCTTTAATTTACTACATTTATAATACTACAATTTTTTTTTATTTTCTACTTATAAATATAAAATTTAACAATTTTGTTGTATTATTCTTGTATGCCACATTTTTTTATCTCATCAAAAAGTTATAAAGACGGTTATATTTTAATTAATGATAAGGAAAACTATAATCATATTGCTCGTTCTTTAAGAATAAGGAAGAATGAAAAACTCCTTTTGATTGACGAAAATGCAGTTCAATATGAAACTTTTGTCGTTGATGTAAATGAAAAAGAAATTAAAGTTAAAGTAACTCAAAGTTATAAATCTTCCAGGGGGTTAAATTTTGATTTATATTTGGCGCAAAGTCCTTTAAGAAGTGATGCCCAGTCCTTTGTTGTTGAAAAAGCTACTGAACTTGGAATTAAAGGTTTGTACCCAGTACGAACTGATAATTGTGCTTTAGCGGAAGACGTTATTTTAAAAAAGGTCGATAAGTGGCAAAAAATTATGTATGAAGCGTCAAAACAATGTGAGAGAGCTTTTGTCCCGGTATGTTATCAGCCTGATAGTATTGAAAATTTGATGAAAAAGTTTGATAGAGTAATAGTATTTTGCGAACGTCGAACTTCAAAAACACTGAAAGATATTGCACCTGTTAAGCATAATGAAAATTTATTGGTAATCGTTGGACCTGAAGGAGGTTTTTCTGAACGTGAATTTGATTTTTTTGAATCTCAAAACTTTGAAATGTTAACATTGGGTAATTTAATTTTAAAAGCGGAAACTGCTGTTACTGTTGCATTGGGAAATATTATTTATGAGTTTAATTGAACATATTAAAAATGACTATATTTTAAGCACTATATCGACAAATTTTAACAATGATGTATATTTGGTCGGAGGTGCTGTTAGAGATTTTATGCTTGGTAATTCTACTTATGATCGTGATCTGATTGTTTGTGATGCTGATGCAAAAGAGTTTGCATTGAAATTAGCTGACTTTTTTGATGCTAAATTTATTACCTTAGATGAAGAAAACAAAATTTATAGAGTGGTATTTCAAGATAAGTTGAATATTTTAGATATTACAAACCCGATTCAAAATTCTTTGGAATTGGATTTGCGAAGAAGAGATTTAACTATTAACGCCATCGCTGTTAATTTGAATAGTTTCGAGGTGTTGGATTTTTCGAATGGTTTGCAAGATATTAAAGATAAAAAGATAAAGATGATTCTTGAAAATAATTTTGATGATGATCCATTAAGGTTATTAAGAGTATTTAGGTTTCAAGCAAACTTGGGTTTTGGAGTAGATGCAGATACTTTAGATTCTATTTCAAAAAGAACTGATTTAATTTCTGTTCCTGCTGTTGAACGTGTGAATTATGAATTGCTAAAGATGTTTTCGGGAAAATTTGTGCACTTGGCGCTTGTTTCTGCAGATAGTTGCGGGCTTTTACATAAGATTTTCCCATTTGTAGATGAATTAAAACAAATACCTCCTAATTCGCATCATCACTTAGACTTGTTTAACCATTGTGTAGAAACTGTTAAAAATGTTTCTTCTTTGTATGAAAGTGCTCAAGTTGATGTCAAAAAACATTTGGAAAATATAGATTTTGGAGGATTCCCCCGTATTTCCTATTTGCGTTTGGTCGCGTTCTTACATGATATTGGTAAGTTCTCCACTTGGACTATTGAAGCTGATTCCGGTAGACATAGATTTATTAAACATGATGATGTTGGTGCAAAGTTGGCTGTTGCTTATTTAAAAAATTTGCATTTTTCTAATAAACAAATTGATTATATTTCTTCTTTAATTAAGTATCATATTTACCCTTCCCAAATAATGGATTCTGAAGGTCTGTCGGATAAGGTTATGATGCGCTTTGTTCGAAGAATGGATATGAATTCTATTGATAATATAATTCTCGCAATGGCAGATAGGCTCTCTGCTCGAGGACCCTT
>CALUQI010000088.1 GCA_944322875.1 Candidatus Gastranaerophilales bacterium | reverse complement strand
AAGACCGTGTTTGGATACAGTTTCGTACATAAGTTTTACATCGTCTTCTTTAGCACCTATTCCGTTTTTTACAAAGTCAGTTGATGTTTTTACAAAATCTGCTCCTCCTTCTACACAAAGCTCACAAGCTTTTTTTATTTCTTCTTTAGTCAAAAGATCGGTTTCTAATATTACTTTTAAATTATGTTTGTTTGCTGTTGACTTTATTTTCTTAATTTCATTTACGATTAAGTCATATTTTTTGTCTTTAAGCCAAGTAACATTTATTACCATATCTATTTCATCAGCACCGTCATTTATTGCGCATTCGGTTTCAAAAACTTTAACTTCTGTTTTATTTGCACCAAGTGGAAATCCTATAACCGTTATTATTTTCACACCACTATCTTTTAAAAATTCAGATGCAAATTTAACATTACAAGGGTTTATGCATACTCCGTAAAAATTATTTAACTTCGCTTCTTCAAATAAGTTAGTCAATTCTTTTTCTGTTGCATCTTGTTTCAATAGAGTATGTTCTATGTAATTGTTCATAGTTTCTCCTTTATATTTTCTAAAATCTCTGTTGTTGCTTTGGATTTATTTAATGTGTAAAAATGTAAGCCTTTAACTTTGTTTTCAACCAAGTCTATGCATTGTTCTATTCCGTATTCTATTCCAAATTTTTTTATGTCATCAGGGCTATCTTTGTATTTTTCAATATTTTTTTCTAATATTTTAGGAATTTCAATTTTTGCGAGTTTGGTCATTTTTTCAATTTGTTTGATAGATATAATCGGCATCACTCCGGGAATTATCGGAACTGATATACCTTTTCTCCTCACTAAATCAACGTATCTGTAGAATTTTTCATTATCAAAAAATAACTGTGTATAAATAACAGACCCTCCGGCATCAATTTTTCGTTTAAGATTATTAATGTCCGCATCCAGTGAAGGGCTTTCGATATGTCCTTCGGGGTAACCTGCAACTGCTATTGATAAGTTTGTTTTTTGCCTTATAAACTCAACAAGTTCGTTAGCATACTTAAAATCTTTTACGCATAAAATCTTTTCGTTTGGTATATCCCCCCTTAGGGCAAGAATATTTTCAATTCCAAGCTTTTTAAATTTTAAAAGGGACTCTTCTATCATTGTTTTGCTGTTGCAAATGCAGCTGAAGTGTGGCATTACTTCGGTATTTAATTGGGTTTTAATGTGTTCTAAAATTTCTATTGATAATCCTCTGTTTTTACCGGCAGCACCGTAAGTTAATGATATAAGTGCAGGTTTGTAAATATTTAACAGATCTAACTCACTGTATAACTTTTCTATTTCCGTATCGGGAGGAAAAATCTCAAAAGATATAACGGTCTTATGTCCTGAATATATTTCTTTAAGGTTCATAGGTTAATTATAACACAGAATTTTTATGTTAGAATCTAGAATATGATAAAGAATATAAGTGCAAGGGCAGAAATTTTAGCAGGTGATATTTTGGGTGGAATTAATTCCGCTATAATTGCTCTTCCTCAAGCATTGGCATTTGGTGTAGCTACCGGTTTTGGAGCAGGTGCAGGTTTATGGGGTGCTATTATTTTGTGCTTTGTTGCTGGATTGTTAGGGACAAAAGTACCTGTTATATCAGGAATTACGGGGCCTGTTGCAATCGTTACCGCTTCTATAATGCATTCTTTGGGGATGGATATTAATGCTGTTATTTTAATTATAGCAATGGCTTCTGTTTTACAGATAATTCTTTCAATGACTCAGTTGACTGACGTTGTGAAATATGTTCCGTATCCGGTCATTTCAGGTTTCATGAACGGAGTTGGAATTATTATTATAATCCTACAGATTAATCCGTTAACAGGGAATTCAATACTTTCAGGAACTATTGAAAGTATGCGTGTTTGGGGAAATAGCTTTAGTAATATAAATTATCAGGCATTAATTCTAGGAATATTAACTCTCTTGATAGTGTTTCTTGTTCCAAAGCGTGTTAATAAGCTTATACCTTCGACTGTAATTGCACTTATTATTTGTACATATATTTCAATATATTTCAATTTTTGTGTAGACAGAATAAGTGAAATATCTATTGAGTTTCCTAAGTTTATAATTCCTCATGCGAGTTTTGATAATTTGGTTAATTATCTTCAATATGCAATAACACTTGCAATTATTCTGTCATCAGAGAGTCTTCTTACAGGTTTAGTTGGCGAATCATTAACTAAAACCAAAAGTAATCCCAAACACCTTATTGCAGCTCAAGGTATCGGGAATTTATGTTGCGCTATGGCAGGAGCTCTTCCGGGTTCGGCTGCTACGATGCGCACTGTCGCTGCATTAAAAGCCGGTGCTAAAACAAAACTTGCTGCTGTTGTAAGTCCTATTGTGTTGCTTTTGTTACTTTTTAAGTTTTCCGGTTTTGTTGCTCAAATCCCGTTAGCCGTTCTTGCAGGTATTTTGATTAAAATAGGTTATGATATTATCGATTTTAAATTATTAAAAGTTATAAAATATGCTACAAAAGATGATTTGTATGTTTTGGTGTTGGTGTTTCTTCTTACTGTATTTTATAATTTGATTGTAGCGGTTGGAGCGGGGATAGTTTTGGCAGCGCTTTTGTATGCGAAAAAGATTGCAGATAGTGCAAAACTTGTTCAAAAAACTGTTTATGATGAAAATACAATTGAAATTGAAAAGTCAATTGAAAAAGATTATAAACATAAAATCCGTGTTGTTCATATTGAGGGACAATTTTTCTTTGGTTCAGCAACTCAGCTAATTGCACAATTTGATGAAATATTGGGTACGAAGTACCTAATAATAAATTATGATGTTTGTGATGTGCTTGATATATCAGCAATATTTGCATTTGAGGATATTGTTTTGAGATTAAAAAGCCAGCATATCAAAATCTTATTAGTAATTCATAATGAAAAGCTTTATGAACAGTTAGAAAAACATAATATAATTTCTCAAATAGGTCAGCACCATATTTTTTATTCGGAAATTGAAGCCATAAATTTCGCTAAAAGTACTTTAAAAAAGAAGCGAACATAAATGCCCGCCTCTCTACTTAATTAATTATGCACACGGCTTGCACTTTCGGATAAGTTGGTGCACTGCCATAATTCCAACTCCAATAAGATTTGTTCGGTGTAAAAAGTCTATAGGGCGTGCGAAGGTCTGCACTTGTGTCACCCGCCCAAGCGAGAAAAGCTGAACCTTTGGTTGCAGAAAACCCAAGTTTAGAAACTTTGTCATAATCCAATGTTACGGTTTCGCTATTCTGCATTGCCTCTATTCCGGATGTATTATATACATAGTTAGCAATTTTTGCCAAATGTTCTGCACTGGCCATTTTGTTTGTTCCTCCACATTTTTTGACAGCTCCGGCATAGTAGTCTTGATGTCCGTTATATGTCGGGCATGTCAATAGTCCATAATTTTGTGCTATAAGTTCCCTGCATTGACTTTCGTTAATCCATTCGGGGACAAATGGTTCTGAAAAACAAGTGGTAGAATCTCTGAATGCGCAATCTTTAAAAAATGAATTAATCGCTCTAACATCTTTTGAGTATGTGTTAGGACTCTTAAAACCAGAGGTGTCGTAAATAAGAGAAATACAAGAGGTAGGATTAACTTGATTTGAATAAGGATCTTGCACACAGGTTGGATTATATGCAATAATTCCGCTCACTCCGTTTACAAATTGCAATCCTACAGCTTCAGTGCCCCAGTCGCTTTTACCAAGATCACTGGCTGTTTTCATTTCTTTCATGCTAACATCTGTTCCTCCGGTATCTATATTTGTTACTTCCCAGACGATGTTATCCTCAAAACATTCTGTTAAATTTTCATTTTTGCAAATTTTAGTTATTTTTATATGCTTTGAAAGTTCATTAACAAAGTCCTCTGTAGAAGAATACCCGGCAAGTGTTCCTTGTGAATTCATAACTTGTAATGAATCCTCCAGTTTCTTTTCGAAAACTTGTGAAGCGGTATTCCAAGCTTTATTTTGATAATTATTAACCAAATTAGGAATAGTTA
>CALUQI010000087.1 GCA_944322875.1 Candidatus Gastranaerophilales bacterium | reverse complement strand
TTAAATTTTGTAAATTATTTATATGATTCTATGTTGAATTTTTTGTAAAATAGGGTATAATATAATTAAGCGGTGTATTTGCCATTTGGCAATACACTGTTTTCATTTTTATAAGTATTTAAGAATCTATACATATTAGGATTGTCTTTGTCAAAGAACTCTTTTAATTTGTATGTTATCCCTGCATTATTTAAGCTCTTTATATTGCATTTTTATACCATTCTGAGAAACTAAACTAAAAGTTATAAGCTAATGCAATTCTAAGAATTTGTATCCATTAAAATGTACCATGTGTTCTGGTGTTTCCGCTATCCAAACTTCAGTTTCCCAAGCTATATCTAAAATCCATTTTTTGAAATCTTTTTTTGTCAAAAATGCTGTTATAAAAATAATCTCCGCAGTACATTTATTTAATTGTTCTTTTAATTTTCTTACTCTTATTTCACTCATAGGACCTGCACTATGCACTGCCTCGCATAAAAATAATAGATTTTTATCATTACTATAAGCAATTACATCTGGAAGTTCTTCGTGTTTTAGATTAAAACATTTTAATTCTAACAGTTTTTTATCATCTTTATATAAAAACTTATTTGTAGTATCACCAATATACAATACTTGCGAGTTGAAACCAAACTTTGTAAGAAAATTTTCAACAATCTCTTTTTGTAGTACGTTATGTTCCCCAAATGACAATTCAATATTTTCACCAGAAGGCAATAAAACAGGAATCTTTTGTAAATTTCTTCTATGTTCCATCTCTTCTTTAAGAGATTTATTTTCTAATAAAAATTTATTTAACTCTACTTCCCAATTTGGTTTTTTATATGCTTTTATTAAAGAAGCAAATAAAGGATTTAATCCATATCCCCGAGTAGGATTATTAGTAGCTTTTTCTTCTAGCATGCAGGAGTTAAAAACGATTCCAGCAGATACTAATAATATTAAATCTTTTCTTCTTATATCATCGTATGATCCAGACGAAATATTTTCAGAATAATATTTATTTTCAAACTCAATAATATCTCTCGTTTTCAAAAAATAATTATCATTAGTTGTTAATACTTCTGAAAAAGAATTTTTTATATTTCCTACGGCTAATAAAGCTAAAACCATACGCTCTTTTCTTCTGTCAGACAAATTATCAAGCGGAACGCCTATAGAATTCAAAATATCTAACATATCAAAAATTATTTTCTGTAAGTTAGTTTTTTTATTTCCTGTTAATTTTATTCTCATATAGCCTCTAAAATATTTAGTTGCCTACTATAACAATAATTATCATTTTGTTTACACAAATTATAGTATGAATCTTTTACGGCAAGAGCAATTTTATATGCCATAAGAGGTGGAACGGCATTACCTATTTGATTAAATTGCTCCGTTTCGTTTCCACAAAATTCAAACCAATCGGGAAAACTTTGTAGTCGTGCAGCTTCTCTTTGCAATAAACGTCTTCTTTTACCATCTTTCAATTTTATTCTTTGCATATCACTAGTTGCCCCAGCCAAATTCCTACATGTAAGAGTTCTTGCAGGCTTATCAGGGTGTAAATCTCTAGGAACTTTGCAACAAGATGCTTTTTCATATCTTGCAATATATTCATCTTGAGATTTTGTTAAAAATTTACTATTTGGAGGAGTTGTATACATCATATCGCCAATAGCATCTTCTACATTTATTTTTTTGTTTTCCTTGTTTGGAAAAGTAAAATTATTTTTATGCCCTACTACAATCAATCTCTCTCTGTTTTGGGGAACCCCATAATCAACAGCATTAAGGCAATTAACACTCATTTCATATCCTAAATTTTTTAGTTCTTTTATTATTAATTCTAAATACCATTTATGTGAATACATCAAATTTCTAACATTTTCAAACATAAAAATATTAGGTTGAATTGTTTTAATAGCATCTATAAATATAGGGAAGCCATCTCTTGCATCTTCCATCCCTTTTTGTATACCCCTAACGCTAAAAGGTTGACAAGGAGGTCCCCCTATTACAATATCAGCTTTTGGATATCTAAAGCCAACAGATAATTTCTCATTGTAACAAATACCTGATAAATTTGCATTATATGTATCAGAGGCAGCTTTATTCATTTCATATCCCACTGTAGTAAAACCTGCCGCTTCAAAACCTAGCGACAATCCACCGCAACCGGCGAATAAATCAAGTACAATAACTTCATTATTGTCTTTTTTAGGCTTTAAATCTTCGTTTATTATTTTTAGAAATGACATCTACTTCCCTCATTTATAAGATACCATAAAAATTCAAATTTATTAATTTTGTTTTGTTATTTAAAAATGTTTATAAGATAAATTTTTCACTTCTTTCAATTCAAGCTGCATAATTTATTAAGAAAAATTTTCGACTTAATTTCAAATTTTTGTAAAAATTTGCATAACAGGACTATACCAAAATAACCAAAATCTTTACCATTGTTTAGTTTTAGCAGTTCTTGCTTTTAGTAGTTTAAAATAATTTACAGGTGCTTTTAGTAGCTTAAGCACCCAAATAGCCCCCATATAAAATGTAATTTGGGCTTTTGTTTTTATGCTACAATAATAAAAAGTAAAACTTATGAGGATTATTGATGAATCTACTTGAAGAAATTATTTTTGCATTAACAGATAGTAGCATACCGTTGCAAGATACATTATTGAAATTAAAAGTTTTTGCTATGAAGGTCAAAAATAAAGATTTAGTCAACCTTATAACAAATGAATTAAATGGTTATGATAATGTTCCTGTACCTGATTATAGGATAATTAGAAATGCTATCATAGGAAGTGCCGCAAATTTTGGAAGTAAATATACTAACATAACTTTACCTTTAATGCACTTAGATAAAGAAACAAGAGAAATTATTGAGAAATGTGAAATGTATCAAAGTGTATCATCACTTGAAGAATTTTTAAAAATGGATGATAACGGATTTAGTTTGCATAAAATAATACCACCAGAATTTTTTAATTTATTATCTCAGGGATTTGAAAGTAGTCATCAGGTATATTCAGCCAAAATGCCTATCACTAAAGGAGATATTAGTGGTATTTTAACAAGAGTGCGTTCTACATTATTAGATATTATGATGCAGATTGAAAATTTAATTGATGATACAACTGCTATTCAACTATTTAAACATCCAGATAGTAGTACTATTAATACAATCAATAATATAGTAAACAATCATATTCAAAATATTTTTACATCAAGAGATGAAAGCATACAGGATATTAGAATTGAACAGGGAAACCATAGTAATTAGATAGAGCCTTAGCTATTGTTTGAACTACAAGAACGATTGATGTATTAGCAGTCGCAAGTCCTACATAATATGCTATTTTCTTAGCTGTTTCTTTTGTTTTAGTAAGAACTGTATCATTGTTAATTTCTCCAGCATTTTTCTTGTCTTCAAGCATTGCATTTTTTAATTCTTCTATTTGTTCAGTAGTAACACTCAAATCTTTTAAAACTCTTGCAAGAGTATTCCAATCTCCTTTTATATCATAACTAATATTTATATTTTGTGTACTGTTATCATAAGAATTAAAAGTATTATTAAACTGCATATAAGTTCCTTTATTATTTCCATTTAATAAATCAATTAAAGAAATTTTATCTTCATAAAAATCTTGCAAATTTTTTTTCCTAAGTAAATTCAAGGTTATCTCATATTTTCCAAACCTTGGTAAGATGGGTTTAAATGAAATAGCATCATTATGAGGTATCTTTTTATATCTTATCAAGTCTGCAAACTTATAATAATCATCTTCCTCCTCGTTTGGTTCAAAACAATCTGAGGTCATAACCTTATTTTTATTCTCTATAAATTGCAATTTGTATGCGTTTTTAATAACTTTTTCTAATAAATCTTCCATACCTATAATTTTAATACAAACAAAATTATTTACGCATTAATTTAAGATTGTTATAAAACTCATCCATTTTATTAGCAACCTGTGTTTCTTTGGATTTGATTATATGTGAGTATGTGTTTAGGGTTACATTTTTATCTGCGTGTCCTAATCTTCCGCTTACGGTTACAATATCTTCACCCGATGAAATCAGCAGGCTTGCGTT
>CALUQI010000086.1 GCA_944322875.1 Candidatus Gastranaerophilales bacterium | reverse complement strand
TTATTTCCTACCCCTAAAATCCGCTACACAAGCCGATTGCCCGAAATAATCGCACCATCTGTCATACGCAAAGCACTTGTAAAGTAACATAAGAAACCAGAAAAAGTAACTTATAGTTATAGAAAAATAACACCTTTAAATTTATGATATAGTCATTAATAAAGCAAGCAAAAGTTTATTTTAAGTAGCATAGGTATTAGTATATATAAATCAAATCTTTACTGTTAAAGTTTCTATAAAAATAAGGATAGAAGAATGTAAAAAAATTATAAATTATTACAAATTTGCTCTTTAGATTTTTTTATACTAGGATATACAAGGTAATGGTAATGAAAAGAAAAGCTTCAAGTAAAAAAATATGTGGAATTTCTCTTTTTTCAAGTGCAGGTATCGGCGAATTATATTTTGACGATATTAATATTGATATTGTAGTTGCTAATGAATTACTTCCAAAGAGAGCAGAATTGTATAAATATACTAATAAGAATGCAGATGTGATTATTGGTGATATTTGTGATGAAGAAATCTTTCGGAAAATTATTAAGAGTGCAAAAAATTTTGATATACAATTTATATTAATTTCCCCACCTTGTCAAGGGTTTAGTGTTGCAGGTAAAAATCGTTCGCAAAAAAGTATTGAAGTTGATAATCGTAATTATTTGATTTTACAAGCAATTAAAATTATTAAAGAATTTATGCCTAATTATATTCTCATAGAAAATGTTCCTACGTTTTTAACAGCAAAACTACTTATTGACAATAAATATTATTCTTTAGAAAATCTATTAAATAAAGAATTAGGCAATTTTTACAATATTGATGCTAAGATTTTAGATGCTGCTGATTACGGAATTCCACAGTACAGAAAAAGAGCAATTACTAAATTATATAAAAAAAATTTAAAATGGAATTGGCCCAAAAAACAAAGCAAAAAGGTTTCTGTAAGAGAGGCTATTGGTAACCTTCCAAGTCTTGAAGCAGGCGAATCGTCAAATATTAAATGGCATTTTGCAAGAAAACATACAAGTTCTCATATTGAATGGTTGAAACATACTCCAACAGGTCAATCCGCATTTAATAACAAAGAATTCTACCCCCAAAAACCAGATGGAACTCCAATAAAAGGGTATAACTCTTCATATAGAAGAATACGATGGGATGAACCAGCTCCAACAATAACAATAAGAAATGATGCCATAAGTTCTCAGAGAAATGTTCATCCTGGAAGATTGAAATCTGATGGTACATATTCTGATGCAAGAGTACTAACCCCATTAGAACTTATGATAATTAATTCTATGCCAATAAATTGGAATATTCCTTATGATACTCCAGAAATATTAATAAGACAATGCATTGGAGAATCTATACCTCCTTTATTGCTTAAAACTGTTGCAGGTATGATAAATGAATAAGATAAAAGGAATATCGTTGTGTTCAAGTGCAGGTATTGGAGAATTACTCCTTAAAAAAAGCGATATTGACATAATTTGTGCCAATGAACTTATTCCCAAAAGAGCTGCATGTTATCAATATTTACATAAAAAAACAAAAATGTTATTAGGAAGTATACAAGATGTAAATATAAAAAAAGAGATAATAGAAATTTCCCATAAAAATAATGTAAAATTTCTACTTGCAACACCGCCTTGCCAAGGAGTAAGCACCTTAGGTAAAAATAAGAAACAGCAACAATTTGAAAAAGATAAAAGGAATTATTTAATTTTCGATATTCTAGAAATTGTTGATAATGTCGATTTTGACTATGTTTTAATTGAAAATGTGCCAAGGTTTTTAGAAATGAGATTTCCTTACGAAAATGATTTATTAACATTAAATGAAATATTACAAAAAAAATATAAAGATAAATATTACATTGAATCTCAAATTTTAAATGCAAAAGATTATGGTATTGCACAAAGTCGACCAAGAGCAATAATTAAAATATATAAAAAAAATTTAATTTGGAATAATCCACAAAAGCAGGCTGAGATTTCATTAAGGAAAGCTATTGGTTACTTACCAAGCTTGGAAGCAGGCGAAATTTCAAATATCAAATGGCATAGTGCTAAAGCACAAAATCCTAGGGCTGTAGAAGCACTAAGACATACTCCTACTGGGAAATCTGCTTTAACAAATAAAATATATTATCCTAAAAAAGAAAATGGTGAAAGAATAAAGGGCTTTCATAATACATTCAAAAGAATGAGTTGGGATGAGCCAGCTCCAGCAAGAACCACTTTTTGTGGTAGTATTAGTTCGCATAATAATGTACATCCTGGAAGATTAAAAACAGATGGCACATATTCGGATGCAAGAGTATTAACATTATTAGAAACTTTTATTGTTCATTCAATTCCACAAAATATTGATTTTCCAAGAAATGCAACAGATACATTTATAAGAACAATGATAGGAGAATCTATTCCTCCATTATTATTGTATAAAATTATTGCAGGAATAGGAGGTTAAATGCCAATTCAAGTTGAAGATAATCGTATAATATTATATAAGCATACATGCAAATTCGATTTAATAAAAGCTATAGCTCTTGATGTAAAAAATAATTGCAATAGCAATATATCTGTTGAAGAGAAATATCGTATGCAAGAACGTTTAGCATTGATTGGGATGTATAAAACAAGAAATCCAAAAGATAAACCTCTAGATGCTATTAATCATAGAATAAATACTCTCCAATACTGGATGTTTGGCTATAAATATAAAATTAATAGGGAGCTAAAATTTATTTTTAGTCCATTAGGGAATCTTTTCTTAAAAAACATTGAAGATAAAGAAAAACTTCAAAAAATATTTATTTCAATGCTATTTGCTATGCAATTTCCTCATCCAGGTAGTAAAACATCACACAGATTTAATATCTATTTATTTAGACTAATATTCAAACTTTTATTAGATGAACGACTTGAAGGAAAGTTATATAATCAGGAATATGAATGTCTTCTGGCATTTATAGAAACGATTAATACTGATCAATATGAAAAACTAGTACAAGATATAATAAGCATGCGTAATAAAACTAATGCTGAATTGATCACAATATTAAAAACAAAAGAGCATACTTATGTTAATAATATTCATGAATGGGAAAATTTTACACAAACACTATTTGAACAAATTGGACTTATTGAAAAACATAAAGGTGATTTTTTATGTAAATTATATCATCCATTAAATGAGGGAAGTCAAAGTAAGCCTACTAGTAGAAATGCTACTCGTGGATATATTAAATTAAATCCTAACTTATATGATTTTGTATGCCTTATGTTAGAAAATTATAGTTTTGATGAAATTCCTCTAAGATTAGATGATGAAGACCGTTTAAAAATAGATATTATCAAAGAAATTTATAATTTCTATCCGAAAGAGTTATTACAAGAAATTGGAGAATTTAACCCCGTTATTGAAGAGCTTTTAAAACTTCCAAAACTCATTGCTCATTATGCAACAAATGAACAGCAAGGCGATTGTTATAATTTTGAAGAAAAATTAGCAGAGGGATTTAATCTATTTACAAATGTGGATGCTCGTTGGATTGGTGGAGCTGGTAATACTGATGTTGAATGCATTTATAAGCACATTACTCGAGGCAAAAAATTTGCTGTTGATGGGAAATCTACAGGTGATAAATTAACAGGATTAAATGCAGGGAGATTAAGAGTACATAGGAGAAAAATTGGAGGACAATATACTATTGTAATAACTCCTAAATATGTTCCAGCTGTAAAGTCAGATATATACAATGAACCTATTGTTATAATAACATCAAACACTTTTTCTGAATATTTGTATAATTGTATATCACACAATATTAGAGATATAGATTATTCAGAATTTGATGAAATTATTATGAATAATTTGGGAACAGATGTTAGTAAAAAAATATCTGATTTAACTCTTGCAAAATTTGGAACCTGTGCATAAATTCTTTATATTTATACTTGATTTAATTGATATTTTAAGTGATGAATACGACACCTAAAAAAGGAGGTCGTATGAGTAAAAGTAAGAAATATCGCATTAAACAAAAAGATTTTATGGAGTTAGAAAATCTAGCAGAGCGGATTTATAACACAACAGTTGTGCTTGATTATTTCTGTCAAAAACAACAAGAATACGAAGAGCTTAGAAATATTACTCCTATTATTCACAATCTTAGACA
>CALUQI010000085.1 GCA_944322875.1 Candidatus Gastranaerophilales bacterium | reverse complement strand
ATATTAATCTTACTTCTTTTGAGCGAATTCGTTCATTCATTATCGCTTGATCTTTATGATTTCTATCGTTAGCTATTGTCCTGTCTCCTATAATTACTATTACCGAGAACAATAATAACACAAGCCGGTAAAAAAAGCCATATATTAAGAAAAAAGATTTATGTAACAGAATGTAAAAACCAATTTTTTAGGTCAAAAAGCAAGCTAATAGCGGGCAAGAGGGAATAAATCAAAAAAAAAACTATTAAAGTTTAAGAAAAAAAGTCCGATAAAGAATATGTCAAACGAACAATATAGGAGTAAAAAGTATGATGATTGAAGCACAAGCTGAATTGTTAGGGATGAGCACAGAAGAGATTGACATGTCGTTACCAATACAAAAACTGTTTGACGAGTGTCTTAACTTTATTTCGACGACAAGTTTTGAGTAAAGCTTAAGCAAAGGATAAACGAAGAGTTTATCCTTTTTTTATTGCACCGGACTATATACATAAAAAGATTATTGTATTAAAATATAAAAAAAGAGGTTTTATATGTGTAAGAGTATGGGTGCTAAAATATTAGGTACGGCAATAACTATAATCATGCTGTCGAGTTGTGCTCACGCAGGTTTTAAAGAGCATTATGATTTAGGTCAAGAGTATTTATCCAACTATCAATATTCAGGAGCAATAACGGAATTCAAGAACGCCTTGAGAATAAATTACATGGATAACTCAGCCAGAATAGGTCTGATAAACTCATACCTAGCAAGGGGGGCATATTACGGGAAGGAAGAACGAAACTACAAAAAGGCCGCAGATGACTATCGTAGTGCGTTATTTTATATGCTGTATTATCCGTCAACAATAACCTCAACCCAAGCGGTTCCGCAGGTAACCGGGAACTTAAACAGGTGTCTTAATGCAATAAATTATGACACATCTGCATCAAATCGATTTGCAACAGCAAAGCAGCTGAGAGCAGAAGGAAACTTCGCCGCAGCAGGCTATGAATTTAATCAAACCCTTGCCGATAGAGACTTACAGAAAGAAAGTTTTGAGCAAGTTGGTGATATAATGAAACTTTTGGGTAACAATCAAAAAGCAGCGGAATATTACCGTAAAGCGATTGCAGTCTCACCAAATGACATTGAACTAAGATTATCCTACGCCAAGATGCTGGACAGCTTAGGTAGTGAGGATGCAGCTGTAGCTGAATACAACTACATTTTAGGGAAAACAACCGATAACAAAGAAGTATTGTACGCATTAGAACGCATATACAAAAAGAAGCTTGAAAATTCACCAAGCAACCCTGACATAACGGCAAACTTAGGAGCAATAATGCAAAAACAAGGTAAACTTGATGATGCCCTTATGTATTATCAAAAATCAGAATATTTAAACCCATCAAATATAAACACGCGGTTAAATGTTGGTACATTATATCAACAAAAAGGCGATTACAAAACGGCGATAAAAGCATACGATTCTATATTAATACTATATCCGGACAACATAAATGCAAATTTATATAAAGCGCAAGCAAACGCTGCACTTGGAGACACAAAAGCGGCAATAAACGGATATCAGAAGGTATTATCATTAGATGCAGCTAACACGGAAGCTCAGACACAGATGCTGGAATTAATAAAGGGCACCATGACAATAAATGAATTCATATCTTACGTAAAAAAGAATCTGGCAGCCTCAAATCCTTCAGAATTATTATATAATTATGCACTTGATTTACATAAACAAAACAAACTGTCAGATGCCATTACAATATACAATGAAACCATAAAGCTTAATTCACAGAATCCTGAAATATACATAAATCTAGCAATAGCCCAAAACCAATCAGGCACACCTGATGCCGCCATATCGACATTAAAAATAGCAGAAGCAAAATTTCCTACAAACAGTCAAATAAAGGATGTGTTAAGCTCAATAAGCAAAGACCTAACGAACAGCAAACTTGCAAAAGCTGCGTCATACTATGACATAAAAGACTACCAAACAGCGGTAACTGAATACTTGAACATCACACCTGCAACAGTTGATTCAATGCTGGGAGCTGCATCCAGTTACCAAGCAATGGGAGATATTGATAATGCAATATTATACTATCAAAAAGCGTTACAACTAAAGCCGGTTGACTCTGATATAGCATACTATATAGCGGTGCTTTACGCAGAAAAAGAGGATTTAAATAATGCAAAATCATATTTAAATAAAGCACTCGCGATAAATAAAAACAATGACAAAGCTATTGATTTCATGCAAAATATAAATGAACAAATTAATACCCAAAAGCTAAATGAAGCAATAAGCCTGTATGAGTCGGGAAAATATGATGCAAGCCTGGCAATACTAAATGAGATACTAAAGACAGACGCAAACAACAGTTATGCATACTATTACCGAGGCATGATATACGATGCAAAGGAACAGCGTCAGGGAGCAATCAACGATTTTAAGAAAGCATATTCACTAAATAAAGAATTTGAAATTTTAAATTATATGATAGCAACAGACTATGATGCATTGGGTAACGCAGCCGAGGCAATAAAATACTACGATAAATATTCATCATCAACAGCACCGGATGATGAATACAAACAGTATGCAAAAGACAGATCCAAAGAATTAAAATGGAAACAATAATTAAAGACCTTATAAAAACAAAAGTATCGCTTGCCCCAATGGCAGGTTTAACAGATTACGTACTTAGGACAGTAGTAAGAAAATACACAAAAGATTCACTAATAACAACAGAAATGATTAGTACCGAGTATTTAGCACAAACAATACAAGGACGGAATGGAACAGAAATTTTAAAACGTAATCAGGATCACACCCCGATAAGTTACCAAATAAGCGGTCATAAACCTAACCTTATGAACTTAGCCGCAAAAACACTTACACCAATTGCAGATATGATAGATATAAACATGGGTTGTCCGGTAAAAAAAGTAGTAGGCGGACAAGACGGATGTTCATTAATGAGGAATCCTGAACTTGCATATGATCTGGTGCAAGCAACCCAAGAAGGAACCGACAAACCTGTCAGTGTGAAATTTCGACTAGGGTACACGATGGACGAACTAAACTATGTAGAATTCGGGCAAAAAATGCAACAAGCCGGAGCAAAGTTTATAACAATTCACGGCAGAACCAGATCACAAATGTATTCAGGCAAAGCTAATTGGAAACTTATAAGAAAATTAAAAGAAAATGTAGATATTCCTGTATTTGCCAATGGTGATATAGTATCAATAGACAGTGCCATTGAAGCAATTGAACAATCGAAAGCCGACGGGATTGCAATAGGTAGAGGCATATTAGGAAATCCGGACTTAATATACAGAATAGAACATTATTTCAGGACAGGAGAGAAACTTAAAGAATTACCTTTAAACGAAAAAGTACAGACACTAAAATTTCATATAGATGAAGAAATTAGATTAAGAGGTGAAGATGTAGGGATAAAATTTATGAGAAAATTTTATCCGCATTACCTTTCAGGTTTCCCAAACGCAAAACTGCTTCGAAATAGGCTCGTAATTGAAGATAGCTATGACAAGATCATAAAAATACTTAATTCACTGCTATGATTGAATTACATTCTTTCAGGAGCAGTAACAGCGAGCAAATCGAGCGCATTGTTTAAAACAGTTTTTACAGAATAAACAATTGCAAGACGTGCTTTAGTAAGTTTAATATCGTCACTAATTACACGAACAGCATTATAAAAAGTATGGAATTCGGAAGCTAATTCCTGAACATATCGACAAATAGTATAAACTTGTCTTGTTTTAGCTGAATTTTCAATTACTGATTTATATTCTTCAAGCTTTAGGACAATCATTCTTGCATCCTGAACATTTCCAAGAAGCAACGATTTATCGAAATTATTAACGAAATTCTCATATTCTTCAGCAGAAATAATAGGAACAATGCGATTACCTGTAATGGTATCATTTTTTTCTTGCAGAATATTTCTTATAATTGAACATGCTCTGGCGTGGGCATATTGAACATAGAAAACAGGATTTTCATCAGATTTGGTTTTAGCAAGCTCAATATCAAAGTCAAGAGTAGTGTCAATATTTCTCATCGCCATCCAAAATCTGGTAGCATCAACACCAACTTCATCAATCAAATCTTCAAGAGTGACCATATTTTTTCTTTTACCCATTCGAACTTCTTTACCGCTGATAACAAGATTAACCAATTGTCCCAAAAGCACTTCAAGCTTGTCGGAAGAATAACCTAAAGCCTCAATTGAAGCTTTTACACGAGCGACATAACCGTGATGATCAGCCCCCCATATATTAATCATTCTGTCAAATCCGCGCTCCAATTTATCAATATGATAAGCAATATCAGCAGTTAAATACGTATTAGAACCATCAGCTTTTTTAATAACACGATCTTGGTCGTCGCCAAAATCCGAAGACTTAAACCAATCGGCACCATCTTTTTGATAAATTTTACCACTG
>CALUQI010000084.1 GCA_944322875.1 Candidatus Gastranaerophilales bacterium | reverse complement strand
GGTCTTATTCTGTTAATAACTAATTCTGGATTTTTTATATCAGATGATTCTAAAAGTCCTATAATTCTATCAGCATCTCTTATTGCTGATATTTCTGCTGTTGTAACAACAATTGCTCTATCTGCTCCAGCAATTGCATTTTTGAATCCTTGCTCTATTCCAGCAGGACAATCTATTAATATATAGTCAAATTCTTCTTTTAATTTGCCTACTAAATTTCTCATTTGTTCTTCATTTACTGCGCTTTTATCTCTTGTTTGGGCTGCTGGTAATAGGTATAATTCTTTAAATCTTTTATCTTTTATTAATGCTTGTCTTAATTTACATTTTTCTTCTACAACATCAACAATGTCATATACTATTCTATTTTCTAATCCCATAACAACATCTAAATTACGTAATCCTATATCTGTGTCAATTAATACGACTTTTTTTCCTTCTAATGCTAAACTAGAACCTAAATTTGCTGTTGTTGTTGTTTTTCCTACTCCACCTTTTCCTGATGTGATAACAATTACTTCTCCCATAATTCTCCTCCTTAGGATTTAAAAACACATATTTTTTGATGTGTATATCATATAACGAAATCCATTAATTGTCAATGATATTTTATGCTAAAATTACAAAAATATTGCTAAAATATTACAATTTTGTTACACACAAATAATATTTCTTATTCCTTACGGAATTCATCTATACCTAATTATAAGAAATAAACAAATACTATTTATTTTTTGTTTATTAATTATATTTTTATTGTATTTGATGTGGATTATCTAAGCTACCTTCTTGTTGTAATATAGCAATATTTGAATTTAATGAAACTACTGGTCTAATACCTCTATATTTACTTATCCCATTACTAGTAGTTCTACTAATCATTGCACTATCATTTGCATTCACAGTATTCACGTTTCCTTCTTGTAAAGAATGTATTCCCCAATACATAAGAGTTTGATCATATGTATCCGAGTATCGAGAAGCTAGCCAATATGAACAACCTGTTGATATTCCTTTATATGTATCATTTATTTTACTATTTTTACTATTATAAAATAATAATTCATTATTATTAGTATAATTATAATAATTATTTGTTAATGTTACATTTTTTCCATTTTCTAATGTTTCCCATATTTTAGTTTCTTCATCAAAATATGTAAATCCTTCACCTGTATATGTAACTTGATTTCCATATGCACGGTTTTCTCCACTTCCCCAATTTGCTGTTTCTGGAACATATCCTACAATTCTATTTATGTCTTCTACTGTAATACTTCTTGCTTCACTAGCACCTTTTCCCTGTCCATATAATTGACTAATTGTATCTAATTCTTCAACTCCATTTGCATATCCTGTTTGTCCACTAAGATAATAATAAGTTCTTCCATATTGTTCATATCCACCACTATCTGGTCCTATAAAATCTTCTGATATTAATAGAATTTCATTAGTTTCCTCATCAACACCTAATACTCTCCATCCATATGTATAACTATCTAAATTAAATACTTGATTTTCTGTATGTCCCGTTTTTGTCACTGGTGATGTGTAACTGGTTTTGTTTGCTCCTTTTTGTGGATTATAATCTACATAATCTCCTATTTTTAATTGTGCTACCCCATTAGTAATAATTGTTTCTCCTTCTTCATTTGTTTCTTCTTTCCAATTTTGTATTTCTTTTAGTTCTACTGCTTCTTGATCTCCTTGAGTATAATCAGTATAATACATTTGAGTTATATTATTCTCTGTAACCTTTATACCTTCTACATAAAAAATATTATGGCTAGTTTCATTAATAATATATATATCAGTTAAATCTTCTAAATTTGTATAGTTATTTGCCTTATATTTTTCATAATCTTCTCCATAGTTTAGAGTCAATCCTTCTAATTCACCTAACTCTATAATATAAAAATCTCCTGTATCATTTGCTCCTATAACATCTTGTAAATTTGTAACATCTGGGTATTCTGTTTGAGCAGGTATCTCTCCATATTCTGAATAATATAAAGATATTTTATCCCTTAAATTTGCTATATCATTTTGCATATTGGTTAAATTTTTTATATATATATTATCTTTTGCTGAATAAAGAATCATTCCCGTTATAGTTAATATTATAATTACTGCTATTGATAACGAAATAAGTGTAATACCTTTATCATTTTTTATCATTTGCATTACCTCCAACCTTCTTTAGTATAGTTTACTATTAATCTATTTTATTTTCAATAGAAATATTTAATATTTTTATGCTCTTAGTGACAATTCAGTGGTCAAGTCGGCTTTGCCTGTTAATAGTAACTATCTATTTCGTGTTGCAATGTTTCATACAAAATTTTTCTATTTTTATATACCCTATATTCTTTAATTTGTAATCCCCACAACAAAATAATCGCTAAAAATATCGCAATATTTTTCAAGTATAATATTGCTATACTACTTACTAACGTTATTATAATCAGTGTTGTATATGATATAATAAATATGTAATTTTCAGCTATATATTTTCCTTTTAAAATATATATAATGCTTTTTAATACTCTCCCTCCATCTAATGGATATATTGGCAATACATTAAAAATAATTAATGTGATATTTGAAAATATTATTATCATTTTATCATACTCACTAAACTTGAAAATATTTGATATTTCTAAAAAAACTATTATGATAACATTTGTCATTGGACCAGCTAATGCTACAATTGTTTTTTTTATTTCTAGTAAATTTCCTCTTCCTATTTTTATGTTATAATCTTTTCTTTTAAGATCAAATTCTATAGACACTCCAAATGGTTTTATCTCTATTTTTGTTGGCCTCATTCCTAATAAAATCCCTGCCAATAAGTGTCCAAATTCATGTATAATCGCCAATAACATTATCATAGCATAAATTTTTATTTGATTAGTTATAAAAAATAATAAAACAAGTACAAATATCTTTAAATCAATTCTAAATTTCATCTTAAATAGTAAATGTTAGCTTTCTAGCTAACATCTTCTCCTTTCATAAAAAATCATAAGTTAAAATCCTTACATAAACTGAATTGTGATTTTGCCTTTTTCTATTATAATTCTAATATTTTTTGTGGATCTACCGTTCTTTCTGATATTCGAATCTCAAAATGTAAATGAGGACCTGTTGAATTTCCTGTAGAACCTACCTCTGCTATTTCTTGTTCTTGTGTAACCATATCTCCTTCCTTAACATATATACTATTACAATGTGCATAAATAATACTTACTTCTCCTATTTGTATTTTTATATGTTTTCCATAATCTCCCTCTTCTGAAACTAAAACCACCTGTCCATCAGTTGCTGATTTTATTTTTGTTCCTAATATTGCTGCTATATCGGTTCCTGTATGATTTTTTGGAACATTTCCTGTTGCTGTTTCTCTATATCCATATGTTGAACTTATTGTTCCTTCCACCGGTTTTATGAAACTAGTTGTATTTTTCACATTTAAAATATCTTGTTCTTCTTGGGATAAATTCTGTTCTTCAGCTATTTCTTGCTCTGGTGTTTCCTCTCCTACAATTTCTCCATTCTCTTCTACTGCTCCACCAATACCATTAGCTGTTTCATTGCTTTGAATCTCATTTGTTTCATTATTTTGCTCTTGATTTTCATTTTTCCTTTGACTTGAAAATAATTCCATAAGATAGTTTTTTGCATCTTCATATACTTTGGGGAAATCAATATCATAGGAAATAATTTCATTCACTTTATTGATGAAATCTTCTGAAAAAATATATTGATTATTTTGTATGGTATAAATGACAAAATAAATGCAAATACAGACAATTAACTGAATAATCATCTTTTTTAATAGTTTAACATCTTTTTTATCATTTTTTTCTTTTTGGCTTTTTTCATTATGAACAACTGTCAATCCTTCATTTCTTTTTCGGCGTTCATAAATTTCTTCTGCTCGTCTAATCCTTTCTTCTACTGTCATAACTCTTTCCATAATAAAACACCTCTTCCTTGGTTTCTTGTTACACTATATGTGTGGAAGAAGTGTTTTATTCCTATTTTATAAGTAATAATATTTATTGTAAAAACATAATGATACTTGCCATATAAGCATACTTTTTTAATTTTTTATTAACTCTTGAATTACCTATTACTTCTTTTTCTGATTTTTCTACTTTTTCAATATAATTCATTACTAACATTTCAGCTTCTTTAATTGCATAGTCGTTGTCTCCACTATCTCTTTCTTGTTTCTTTTCGCTATTTTTGTTTATTTTTTGAAATTTTTTTATCATTTTATTAGACTTAAAAACAACATATGCCTCTCTTACAATATTAGATGGCAAATCTTTTAAAATAACCATATTTTTCAAATCGATATCTTCCATCTGTACCTCCTTCATTCTTATGTATTTGTTTTCAGTATTTCCAGCTTTTTGCATTTTATACAATACTTATATTTAAAAAAAGATTATTAGAACAATAGCGGGCTTTCTTATACCTTTTTTCT
>CALUQI010000083.1 GCA_944322875.1 Candidatus Gastranaerophilales bacterium | reverse complement strand
GTTCCGTTCGACATACACCCCGTTGCTCCGTTCGGTTCAATGTTTTGGATAAGAGGAAAAGCAATTGCACCTTTATTCAGGCATAAGTGGGAATATGAAGATTTTCCGCCTGAACCCTTGCCAAAAGACGGAACCCTTTCACATGCAATTGAACGTATATATCCGGCAATTGTTCAAGAAGCAGGATATTTAACCGGCTGGATTATGCCCGAAGATTATGCGGCAAATTATATTAATAATTTATATTACTATTTACTTCAAGAAAAATGCCGTCCTAAAAAAATATCTTTTATTGAAAAGATATTTTCACTCATAAATGTTTATAATAGCGGGATCAAACAAAAACAATTATATTTGTTTGGTAAAAGATTTTTTGTAAAACACTTTAAAAATCCCTTCCAAATTTCTTTTGACTACCTGCATTTTATATTTAAATTGGGTGCTGTAAAAATTAAAATTAAATCACATAAAATAACAAAATTTGTTGATAAAGTCATAAAAAAATATCCCGATTATTTGTCAATTGCAGTTATTCTTAAAGACGAAGCTGCGGATATTCAAGAATGGATAGAATTTCATAGACTTGTCGGAGTGGATAAATTTTACATATATGATAACGGAAGTCTGGATAATTTAAAGGAGGTTTTACAACCTTATATAAAAAGAGGAATTGTAAAATATAATTATTGGCCGGGTAAATGCAGATCTTTTCAAGCATATAATGATGCGATGAAACGTTGCTGGATGAAAACAAAATGGCTTGCAATAATTGATACTGATGAATATATTATGCCGGTAGAAAAAGATACAATACCCGAAGTATTAAAAGATTTTGAAAATTTCGGAGGTCTTGGCATTAATTGGGTTATATTTGACGGAAATGACCATATTAAAAAACCCGACGGTACTACACTTGAAAATTATAACCGTGTAAGAAACTTTGACTCAATAGATGAACATCATATAAAATCAATTGTCAATCCAAGACTTGTAAAATACGTTGGAAATCACAATTGCATATATTGGGATAATAAATATTATACAGTTGATGAAAATAAGCAGCCAATAGGTAATATGATACCTGAAGGGCATTGGCTTCATCAATTTAACCACATAAAACATGCCATCACGCAAGAGCGTTCAATAAATAAAATCAGGATAAATCATTACTGGTGTAAATCAAAAGAAGAATACATTGCTCGTTTAAAAAAGGGATTTGTTGATATTCAAAATCTTGAAAGAGTTTTTGATATAAACAGATACTGTTTTAAGGATTATAAATATGATAACTTTGCCCAAAAGTTCGTACAACCGCTAAAAGAAAAACTTTCTGTTTGTAAGGAGAACAAATAATGGACTATAAATTAATCAACATGAAAGTATTTGGTGACGAAAGAGGTAAACTCATATCACTTGAAGGAAACAGAAATATTCCGTTTGAAATAAAGCGGGTTTATTATATTTACGACACAATGCCTGATTTTGAAAGAGGAAAACATGCACATAAAAACTTAGAACAAATAATAATAGCAATCGACGGCTCATGCCAGTTTGTTCTTGATGACGGCAAGACAAGGGAAGAAATCTGGCTTAACCGCCCTGATGTTGGACTATATATAGGTAAAAATATGTGGCGTGAAATGCGACACTTTTCCTACGGTTGTAAATTAATGATTCTTGCAAGTGAATACTACGACGAAAAAGAATATATTAGAGATTATGGCAAATTTATAGAAGAAATAAATACATCTTTTTGATATAATGATTTAACAATTAGAATAATATGCGGAGCATACATGGCACATAAAAAACTAATTTTAATAGGAAACACTTCAAACCAAGCAATAGCAGAAGAACTTGCGAAGAATTTTGATATAGTAGCAGGCATAGTTGACGAAAAATGTTCACAGAATTCTATCAACAAACAAAGGGAATTTTTACAACGAAACAATATCCCTGAAACAACCTTAGAATTATCTAAAAAAATAACAGCAGATGCATATATTATTCTAACTTACAATAGAATAATTCCCGAAGATTATATCAAAAACCGATTATTCTTAAACTTACACGGCGGAATACTTCCAAAATATAGAGGTCGTTCAGGCAATCTTATTGCACTTTTAAATAACGAAAAATATCTGGGATACACACTGCACAAAATTAATGAAAATATGGATGAAGGACCTATATATCACATCTTTAAAATAAAAAATGATAAAAATGAATTTGTTGAGGATTTAATAGATAAAATTGTACAAAAAACCTCACTTGAGATTAGTAACATAATAAATAGAATATTAAATAAAAAGATAAAACCAATTCCTCAAAAAGGTAATTACATTTATACAACACCACTAATTCCTTCCGACGGAATTATATCTTGTTGGGACAAACCATCTGATTATTTTTTAAACTTATACCGAATTTATGGAGGAAAATCAGGGAGCGGATTATATTTCAAATATAAAAATGAAAATTATAAGATTACAAAACTATCTCCGTGTCCAAACGTTAAGTCTTATTTAGGAATTTGCGGAGGAATAGTATACACAAAAGGATCAAGTTTTTGGGTAAAAACAAAAGATACCTGTATCTCAATTGACAAAGTTGAAAAAGATGGTATTTTAATTGAAACTGAGAAATTCTTTAGGATAGGGATGAGATTATAATATGGAAAAAGAAATAGGCGGCTATATTGAACTGGAACTAAAAGACGGTGAACAATTTCACAAAAATTCCGTTGCGTTGAATTCGGGCAGAAACGCTATTAGATATGCAATACGGGCTTATAACATAACCCGATTACACGTACCTTACTACATTTGTCCGGTAATCTGGGATGCGATTAATGACGAAAATTGTAAGATTGTTCCGTATCATATTGATGAAAATCTTTTGCCTGCAAATGATTTTGAGCCGGATGACTATATTTTATATGTAAATTATTTCGGAGTATGCGCCGGTCAGGTTAAAAAACTCACAAAACAATATCCAAATTTAATTGTTGATAATGCAATGGCTTTTTATATGCCTCATTACGGTATTGCAAGCGCATATTCACCAAGAAAATTCTTCGGACTTCCTGACGGAGGATTTGCAACATGTAACAGAAAACCGGAAGAAAACTTTCCGCAGGATACTTCCTATCACAGATTTTCTCACCTCATAAAACGTATTGACTGCGGTGCAAATTTTGCTTATGCCGATTTTAATAAAAATGACGAATCTTTAAACCATGAACCAATTAAATTTATGTCTAATTTGACATATAAAATGTGTGCAAATACAGATTACCAAACCGCAAAAGAAAAGCGCTTAAATAACTATAATTTCCTTGCTGAAAATTTGGCTCATTTGAACAAATTACAAATAACACTTGATGAAGATGATGTTCCGATGTATTATCCTTTAATCACGGAAAATGACAATTTGCGGAAAAATCTTGTTGATAACAAAATTTATATACCGCAGTGCTGGAGGAACCTGGATCGCATTTGCAAAGAAAATTCATATGAACTCTACCTGCACAAATACATGTTCCCTTTGATTATTGATCAAAGATATACAAACGAAGATTTAAAACAAATAATTAAAACAGTAGAAGAAACAATTCTTATAAAAAGGTAAAAATGGAAATTAAAAACATAACCAAAGAAGAATATAAAACAATAGTCACAAACCCGTTCAGCAGATTTGATACGGTTGAGTTTATTGAGCTTAACAAACACAAAGTCGATAAAGTTTTTTATTTTATCTTCAATAACGGCAAAAACCGTTTCGGCCTTGTCGGCGGTTTAAAAGACAATGTTTTAAAATTTCCGTTTTCCGCAACATTCAGCTGCTTTTCAAATATAACTTTAAACAACAGAATTTCTCATTATATTGACGCAATAAAGTCTCTGAATGACTGGGCAAAAAATAATAACATTATAAAAATACAATTTAATACACCGCCTGTATTTTATGACACTGCTCATATCACAAAACTACAGAACGCTCTAATAAACAGTGATTATAAACTTTCTGATTACGATGTAAATTTTGAGTTTTATCTAGACAAATTTGATGAAAATTATATAAACAATCTTTCTTATGACGCAAGAAGAGATTACAAAATTGCTTTGAAAAATAATTTGATATTTGAACAAACTGATGACCTAAATGAAATGTATAATATTATAAAACAAAATCGGGAATACAAAGGTTACCCGCTATGGTTATCAGTCGAAGATATTGAAAAAACTGCCAAAATTATACCGAGCGACTATTTTCTTATCAAATATAATAAACAATATATAGCTTCAGCATTTATACACAACATTACAAATAATATTGTAAGAGTTGTATACTGGGGGAATTTACCGGATACCGTTAAATTATATCCTATGAATTTTTTGGCTTATAATATTTTTAATTATTACAAAAAACTTGGCAAAAAAGTTGTTGATATAGGAACCGCAACATTAGACAGTATTCCAAATTTTGGCCTGTGCGATTTTAAAGAAAGCATCGGCTGCAAATGTTCACCTAAATTAAATTACGAAAAATATATATAACATGAATAATCTTAAAAACATATTAAAATTAATTCACCGAAGAAAGGATTGGTAAATTGAAGAAAGTCAGCACAATAATATCAGTATATAATGGAGATAAATATCTTGAACAAGCTATACAATCTATCCTAAATCAAACTCATGAAAACATAGAAATAATTCTAATTGATGATTGTTCTTCGGATTGTTCACGTGAAATAATCTCAAAATATAAAGACGATAACCGCTTTATTATCCGTTATAATGAATTCAATTTAGGTTTAAACAAGAATATACAAATAGGTGTCGAATTAGCCACAGGAGATTACATTTGTATATTCTTGTTTAAACCTAAATTGAATTCATTATAACGG
>CALUQI010000082.1 GCA_944322875.1 Candidatus Gastranaerophilales bacterium | reverse complement strand
CCACCAAAAAATTGAACAATACCGCCAGGACGAACACACTAAAAAATTCTTTCCCAAATTTCCGGAAGTCCAACGCATTCTATAGCGATATCCAAGCCCTTTTCTTCTTCTGTAAAAGCTCGAAATATTTTTTCGGGATTTGGATATTTATTTAAATCAACGATTTCATCAACCTGCGAAAATTCTTCGGCCATTTTTAACTTAATAGGATTACGTCCGGCCAAGATGACACGTGCACCTTTTAATTTAGCGAGTCTTGCAAACATCAAACCAATTGGACCAATCCCAATAATCCCCACAGTATTACCCGGATTAATGCCGGTTCTTTCAACACCGTGGACAACATTGGCTAAAGGTTCACAAAACGCAGCACGATCGAAACCCAAATTATCCGGAAGTACAAGCATATTTTTTTCTACAATGCGAGCTGGAACGGTAATATATTCAGCATAAGCACCATTCAACAAATCAAGGTTTTCACACAAATTATATTCACCCCGTCTGCAGTAAAAACAATGTCCGCAAGGTGCTGAATTTGCTGCTACAACACGGTCTCCCGGCTTAAATTTTTCAACCCCGCGGCCTATCTTTTCAACAATGCCTGAAAATTCATGACCAAACCCCGAAGGAATATTTTTTATCAGAACCGGATGACCTCTCCTGTATGTTTTTACATCAGTACCACATGTTAAAGCTGAAACGACTTTAACAACCACTTCTCCATCTTGAGGTGGTTTGACCATTACTTCTTCCAACTTAATATTCTGGGGACCATAGTACTGTATAGCTTTCATACTTATTCCTTAATTTTTATATAGGCCTTCATTATTCTATTATTTATCGTGTCATCAAATGCTTTCTGAATCTCATCTAATGAATATACCACAGATAGTCCATCAACTTTTACCTGTCTTGACCTGAGGAGATTTTTAGAATCCTGTAAATCAACAGGAGAAGGTGAATAACTACCAAGAACGGTTAATTCTCTATAATAAATCTCATTATTTGCATATCCCCAATTATTTGGAGTACTTGAAAAAACAACTATTTTACCGCCGTTTCTGACATATTTAAGTGCAGTATTAATAGCCTTATCAGAACCTGAGGTCATAAAAACACCATCAGCTTTAAATGTTGGATCCATTTCTTTTACATTAAAAGCAGCTACACCTAACTCTCTTAATATATTAACGCGAGCGGGTATTAAATCACATCCCATAACATCCATACCAAAAGCCTTCAATGCTTGAGCCATCATAATTCCGATAGAGCCTAGCCCGACAACTAATGCAGTTGAATTTCCACGTAATTGGGCTCGTTTTATAGCTCTTACACAGCACCCCAACGGTTCATAAAATGATGCTTCAATATCCGTAAGATTTTCAGGTTTTATATGTGCAACATTTTGCAAATGTTCTTCTGTGAGATAAACATACTCACTAAAACCGCCAGGAACTATATTGGTAGACTTAAAATGTTCACACATTGAAACATTGCCATTTCTGCAATAAACACACTCTCCGCATGGGATATGATGTGAAGTCATTATTTCATCACCTATTTTAAAATTTGTTTTTGAATTAATTTCCACAATTTCAGCAACAATTTCATGCCCAAGCACTGTACCGTCTTTCGCCAGTTTTTGAACAAACTTAACTATATCCGAACCGCATAAACCGCAACCCAGAACTCTTACGACTGCCCCTTCTCTTCCGTTCAAGCTTATGTCAGGAACCTCTTTTATTACTATTTTACCTTTATTTATTACTGCTGTTTTCATAATTTGCCTCTCCAATACATTCTAGCACAAACTTGCGCAATTTTAAAATATATATTAGAATATGCATATGACTAGAATTAGAAAATTATTCTGCTTTGACTATCCTAAAATAAAAAAAATGATTTCTTATTTAGGCTCAGACGAAAATGACCAATTTCTAAAAGCAATAATGGAAGAACCTGCAGGAATTTTAAATAATATTTTACCTCTTCAATACAAGTTTAAACCCGAATCATATATACTTCTTGAAGGTGAAGATATTCTTGGAATGTTAACTGCTGCACCAACTGACGGAAATCCTTATAAAATTAATATAACAAGACTCATCTTCAAGCAGGACTACTATAATGTAGGTAAACAATTAATAGAATTTATAATAGCAAAATACGGTGCAAAAGGAGCACACTCATTCACGGTCTATATTGACAAAAGCCACGATGAACTTTGCAATCTTTTTATAAACGGTTGTGGTTTCAGGCAGTGTTCATATGAAAACCTATGGAAACTTGAAAATTTTGTAGCTGCAAATAAAGACCTTGCAAAGTTTAGACATTTGCAAAATAGTGATGCAAAAGCTGTAGCAAAATTATACAACAACGAACTTAATAATCTATATAAACCTTCAATGGAAAGAATTCCGCAAGAATTCAGAGAACCACTTTTTGCAGGCAACAAGAGCTATTACAAAAACCGTTATGTTTTAGAAAATGGAAATAACTTAATCGCATACCTATCAATCACTACAGTTGATAATATTAACTTTATTATTGATATTTCAACAAATAAGGGTTACCAAATAGATTATGATACATTAATAAATTTTGCATTAGCTGAAATTTCAAGAAGAAAATCACACTTTTCTGCATTTTTAAAACATCGACAATATGCGCAGAACGCAGATAATCTTGAAGAATATCTCCATCAAAGAAATCTTAATTGCATACAAACACAATGTGTATTAGTAAAAGATTTTTATCGACCGATAAAAGATACCGAAAATACATTAAAGGTATTCTTATTTGGCGAAAATAATGTACTTACAAATTAATCTTTGAAAAAAATATTCTTTATGATAGAATCTACAGTATTAAATAGGGGCATTCAGCATGTTTAATACAGAAACAATTTATGAAGTAGTATTATTCTCAATCGGTGATACAAAAGCCGGAACTAAAATGGGGAAATTACAACTAAAAGATACTCAAAATGATGCTGTTTTGAATTGTATATTATGGGAGGAAACCTTAAACCGGCTTGATAATAAACTATTTAGACCAGGAAATCAAGTTAGAATAGTCACCGCAAGCTTTAACGAAAAATTCAATAACTGTCTTGTATCTTCACTTGAGCTGATAAAGGAAGCAAAAACAGGACTTGACGAAAAAGAACGAGAAGAAACTTATCAAAAATTAGTCGGATACTTTAACAAAATAGGTGATGAAAAAATAAAGAACTTTTTGAATAAATTTTTTGAAGAACATAAGGAAAAAATCAAGATCTCGCCGGCGGCAAAAGTTATGCACCATAACTATATTGGAGGTTTAATGGTTCATACAATAGAATGCGTTGACTTTGCAGAAAAGAATTTAGGATTATTCACGCTAAAACTAAACCGCGATATAGTAATTGCAGCTTGCATTTTACACGATATTGGTAAAATATTTGAATATAAAGTAGATTTAGAAACAGGCTTAATTGATTATGAAGAAGACTTCCGCAGCGAATGGATAAGTCACTCACAATACGGTTTTTCAATATGCATGATGAACGGATTCAAAAGAATCGCCAAAATGATAGCTGCACATCACGGCAGGGAAGAATGGGGAGCAATAATAGATTTAGACCAAAAAGATTTGGAACCGGAACTTTATTTCTTACATTTTATGGACAATTTATCCGCAAAATTTGGAAGGATAAATATAGCAATGCTAGAAAGAGGTCTTAATTGGCAAAATTAACCGAAAAACACAACTATGAAGGAACATTAATATGTGTTGAAGGAATAGATGGTTCCGGCAAATCAACACAACTTGGGCTTTTAAGAGATTGGCTTAAAGCACAAGGTAAAGACGTTATTTACACAGAGTGGAATTCTTCACCTCTAATATCACAAACAACAAAACTTGCGAAGAAAAAAAATATGCTTTCACCAAGAACCTTTAGTCTGCTACATGCAGTAGACTTTGCAGATCGCTTAAAACAAGTAATAGCACCAGCAATGAAAGCAGGTTTTATAGTTTTAGCAGACAGGTATGCTTATACGGCATTTGCCAGAGATGTAGCCAGAGGAGTAGATCCGAAATGGGTGCGTCAAGTTTATGATTTCGCCATAAAACCGGATTTGACAGTATACTTTGATATTGATCCTAAAACTTCAATGGAAAGGATTTGTTTTAACAGAACTCCAAAATTCTACGAAGCCGGTATGGATTTAAAATTAAGTAGTGACCCTTTTGAAAGTTACATTCTTTTTCAAACTCGAGTCATCAATGAATATAAAAAAATGCTTGGTGAATTTGATATCGTAAAACTTGATGCTAAAGATTCAATACACAAAAAACAAGTGGAAATAAGGAAAATGCTTACCGAAATCCTACAATCTAAAGGAGTCAAAATCTAGTGGTTAAATTTAAAAGAAAACACGGATATGAAGGTTTATTAATAGTTATAGAAGGAACAGACGGTTCCGGCAAATCAACACAACTTGAATTACTCAAAAGATCTCTTCAAGATCAATCCTACGGTGTAATGGTTTCCGAATGGAAAACATCAAGACTTATTGCAGACGTAATTGATGACGCTAAAGAACGTAACCTGTTAAATGCAACAACGTACAGCCTTCTATATGCAGCAGATTTTGCAGACAGGCTGGAAAACCAAATCATTCCGGCTCTCAAATCAGGTTTTATAGTTCTTTTGGATAGATACTACTATACTGCACTTGCAAGAGATGTAGTTAGAGGACAAAATATTGAATGGGTAAAAAACCTTTATGAATACGCACCTGAACCTGATCTTGTATTTTACCTTGATATGCCTGTAGATGTATTATTGAAACGCATTATTGGAACTACGGGTTTAGATTTTTACGAAAGCGGGCGCGATGTCGGATTTTCTACAGATTTTTACAAAAGCTTTGAAATATATCAAAACAGATGTCT
>CALUQI010000081.1 GCA_944322875.1 Candidatus Gastranaerophilales bacterium | reverse complement strand
ATTTAAGAAAGTAGACACAGTGCGTATTTTGACCCATTTTTAAAAATCCTCCGAAAATTCTTTACACGAAAATTATATCAAAATTCTTACGGATAGTCAATGTAACTTAAGTATTAAATATTCTATCACCGGCATCACCCATACCAGGAACTATGTAGCCTCTTTCATTCAAGTGATCATCTACAGCTGCAGTGATTATTTCTATTTCCGGATAGTGTTTTTGTATATTTTCAATACCTTGCGGGGCTGCTATTATACATATTACTTTTATATTATCTACCGGAATTCCCTTGTCAGCATATAATTTTATGGCTTCAATAAGTGAGTTTCCCGTTGCAAGCATGGGATCAGTTATATATATATAAAATTTTTCAGGATTAGGAGCTTCCATTGGAACTTTGTTGTAATACCAAACCGGTTTTAAGGTTTCTTCATCTCGGTACATGCCTATGTGTCTTATACAAGCCTGCGGTAGTATATCAATTGCTTCGTCTGTGAAAATTAAACCTGCTCTTAATATTGGTGATATTATGAGGTTAATATTAGGGTCTACAGTTTTAGTCTTGAATGTAGTAAGCGGTGTTGTAATGTCGGTTTCTACCATGGGTAAATTTTGGGCTGCTTCGTAAAGAAGAAATCTGGTAATTTTTCTTGTTGCTATTCTTACACCTTGGCTGTCAGTATTTTTATCCCTTAATGTGCATAGGTTTAACATTACTACAGGATTATCTATAATTCTTACTTTATCTTTGTTCATGCTTCCACTCCTTTACCTTATTTTGGAAATTGTTCCTGCTTTCTATCATATTATCCACAAAATCGTCAGTTTGTCTAATGTTTTTTTCTATATTTTGTGGATTAATTTTTAGATGTTCTATTTTTTTATCTACTAAACCTGCTTCCTTGGCAAAGTGTGAAATTTTGCCGTTTATTGCTCCGAGTTTGTCAAACATATCGTTCAATAAACCCATTGAATCATGTAAACGCTTTGGACTTTTTATTACAATAAATTTATCATTTTGAGTTGTTTTATCAGGAGGATAGATTTCAAGACTTTTCGATCCGCCAAGTCCGTTAAATTCAACAGTTACAATTGCACCTTTGGGGAGTTTAAGTTCTTTGTCTGTTATTACAAATTTTACATATACATTGTTTGTTAATATTTTCATGCTTTGAATATATCCTACCTGTACTCCCATATATTTTACGGGCGAGCCGATTATCATACCGTCTACATCCGGCATAAATATCTGATAACTCGGTAGTTCTCTGGATTTTTCATAGCAATAAAAACGAAAACCCAATATGCATAAAACTAAAATGACAACCCATATAAGAAATTCAACCCATACGTATATTCTTATGTTATTTTTGAAACCCATAATATTATTATACATGGAACATGGCTTATTTTACCCCTTGCCAAAAAAAAATTTGTATTATATATTATAACTAAGAAATGTGAGGTATTATGGAACAAATAATTAAAGTTGCCTGGGATTTAAATGAAAATACAGAAAACAGATACCAGCTTGTTTATGAAATAGCAGAACTTGCTAAGAAAATAGTTGATGAAAATCAAGCTAAAAAGGCTCGTGAAGATTTTGGATTTGAAGAAAATTATGAAACAGGCTATAAAAAAGAAAATCCTGTTGAGCACGCTATTATGGTTAAGGCTTCAGAAGCCGATGATAATCGTTTAGTAGGTTAATAAATTAAAAAACACAAAACGATTATTAAATATCGAGTTGTGTTTTTTTGTGTCTTGGAGAGGTACTATGGAAGAGACAATAAAGTACATAAATGAAAAAACTAATAATTTTGCTCCCAGAATAGGAATAGTACTTGGTTCAGGACTGGGAGAGTTCGCTGATGAAAATTGCGATTATGCTTTATCCTATTCGGATATTCCAAATTTTATAAAATCAACTGTGAAAGGTCATAAAGGACGACTGGTTTTTTCTGCAATATCCGACAAAAAAGTTGTAATGATGCAAGGAAGAAATCATTTTTACGAAGGTCATTCTATGTCGGAGATAACTTATCCGATAAAAGTCATGAAGAAATTGGGAGTTGAAACAGTTATACTTACAAATGCTGCCGGAGCCGTTAATGAGAGTTTTATGCCTTCAGATCTTATGATTATAACAGATCACATTAATTTTATGGGTTCAAATCCGTTGATAGGAATAAATGATGATTCTTTGGGTGAAAGATTCCCTGATATGAGTGAAGTATATAGGCAAGATTTAATTGAAGTTGCGGAAAAATGTGCAAAAAAGTTAGGTATAGATATTAAAAAAGGGGTATATTTTGCATCTTCAGGCCCGAGCTATGAAACCCCTTCAGAAATAAAAATGATAAGAATCATGGGTGCTGACGCAGTTGGGATGTCAACTGTGCCGGAAGCAATTGTTGCTAATTACTGCGGATTAAAAGTCCTTGGAATAAGTTGTATTTCAAATGCAGCAAGCGGAGTCGGCAGCGCCAAATTGTCACACAATGATGTTATTGAAACAACAGATAAGGTGAAGTCACGCTTCAAGTTGTTGTTAACAGAGATTTTAGAAAATTTGTAACTTTTTATTGTAAACAACGTATACAATGTAAGAATTGAACATCCTTATTGTTTGCAAGTTCGGGTTGTGAATTGTAAAAAAAAGTTAAATTTTGAGCAAAAAATATTGTTTTTTATTTTTATAAGAGAGAGAATATTAACAATGGATGGAGGAAAATGAAAGTAGATAGGCTACATTTTCATAGCGGTGAAAAGGGATACCAGAAGGCTGTGGTGTCGGATAAATCCCTCCCGTTGAGTTCCTATCCCATGAAAAAAGTTGATAATAGATATTTAGAGAGACCTTTAAAAAATAATTCGGACGATTTATCTTTTGAAGGTCTTTCTTTTATGGGACAAAACAAACAAGATTCAAACAACAACAAAAAACAAATAAATCCAACATTGGTTATGCTTGGAGCTTTGGGAATAGCAGGTTTGGCATTAAGGCTAGCTCCGTCATATAAAGAAGTAGGTAAATTCAAGATTTCAGAGTTCAAGGAATTTACAGGTAAATACATAGAAGATATAGGAAGTAATCTTTTTGATCACCTAAAAGATTCAAAATTAGCTAAAGATATGCTAAAAATAGACGGTGATGAAGCCACAATATACAAAAAAACTATCCCGCAACTAATTTGGGATGGATTAAAGTATCCGTTTACGATTTTGCCCGGAGATTTATTAAATGGTTCAGTAAAGCTTATGGGTCGTATAAAACCTCTTAAAAATTGGGCGAACAAAATTTACGAGAAACAGTTTTTCAAGAATATAAGACAACGTTCAAAAATAGATGCAAAGATGAATGCATTACAAGGTTTGGTAGAGACGAAAAATAATTTGTCAGCAAAATTGGCAGCCGGAAAGATTACTGAGGCAGAAGTTTCGTCAGAAATGTTTCAAAGATCTGTGAAGATGTTCGACAAAGAAAAATATGGAGCATATGATACCAAACATGAACGAGCTTTAAACAGGTTAGTTTCAGGTTTACCTCCTGCAATATTTCTAGCAAACGATGCATATAACCTTTCCCGAATGATGGATGATGATCCAAAGAAGGCGGATAAAGAGAAACGAACAAGGTTTAATCAAGAAACTACAAGGATTCTCACAAGCGGGTACTTAACCTTAGTTACATTAGGAGCACTTAATAAGTACATAAATAATTCAAAACTCGGAATAATGCTTATGACCGGTGGTACGGTTCTGTTTACGGAAGCGTTTTCACGTTTAGCAAACGGTAAACACATAAAAAGGTTAACTCCGGAAGAAGCACGTGCAGAAAATGCAAAGAATAATGCTCCGGAACAGTCAATTAAGGCCGATACATCATTCAAATCGAATCCGGAATTTGAGAAGAAGCCGGATAAGCAGACTCAAAAACCTCTTTTATCTTTTGATACTCTCCTGAAAGCTTCAGCCATAGTCATTGCAGCCGGATTTGGCATGAAAGGTTTACGTAAGCTTTCGCCATCCGTTGATAAAATGATTAACATTATACAAGAACCATTTAGGACTTTGTATAAAAGGCTGACCGTAACTGCTGATTACACAATTGAGAAAGAAAAATTTGATAAGATTATAGATGTACTAAATGGAAATGGTTACAAAGATTTGGCACGGAAATATCAGGAAATAGCCGCAAAAATAACTGATGATAACGGTGTTATACATCTAGGTAAAAAGAATAAAAAGTATGTAAAACCTTTTGTTGATTTTGCTATAGCTCCTTTCAAATTTGCATTTAACGCAGTTACTTTACCATATAGACTAACAGATAAATTAGTAAGTATGTTTACTAAAAAACCTTCGAAAACCGTGAAAACTTCTGAGGAATTGTTAAAGCATCTTGCAGACAAGGATGTAGAGGTATTAAGTAAAACAATAGAGAGTATAGGTAAAGAAGCAATAAAAAAAGGTATGAATCCGAAAGATTTCAGATCATACGTAAACGATAACATTTTAAAAGCATTTAATGTAACAACGATGTCAAACATATCAAATGCAGAATTGTCGAATTTAGCAAAGACAGCAGCAACAGCAGCAACAATATGGTTTTTGATGACAGATAACTACAATATGGTAATGTTAAAATCAAATGGAAATGATAAAGAAGGTGCCGAAACTAAATTCAAAGAACGTTTTGTTCAAGAAGGATCGCGTTTATTTTATCAAACATTGTTGATTGATTTATTCAATTCTACATTCAGAAGTCAATACAACGGGTCATTAGCCGGCATGAGTTGGATCACTCTAATAGATACGACTTTGGGAGAAATATTAACAAGGAAATCCGTAGGTATGCCGGTTTTACCGCATTCCAGAGAGGAACTTGAATCTATAGAAGCCAAGCAGAATGAGGCCACAGGATTTTTAAAAGGTTATTATAATTTCATGAGACGACTAACCGGCAAACGATCGATAGAATCTTATCATGTAAATGAAACATTAAATAAGCAACCGACGAAACAATTATCTTCAGAGATTAATTTCACTAATAATCGTCCAATTTTCGAGCGGATAATCAAGGGTTAATTTACAAACTTTTGTATTTTTGTTAAAATTTTATTGTA
>CALUQI010000080.1 GCA_944322875.1 Candidatus Gastranaerophilales bacterium | reverse complement strand
ATTACTTTGGGTATAATTTCAGCAGCCTTTTTTATTAATACTGTATCCCCAATTCTTATATCCAGTCGTTTAATCTCATCAAAATTGTGAAGACTGGCTCGTTTTACAGTGCTTCCGGCTAAAAGTACAGGTTCAAGTATGGCCACAGGTGTAACCGCACCTGATTTACCTATATTTAATTCTATGTCTAAAAGCTTTGTTGTAACTTCTTCCGGAGGAAATTTAAAAGCTGTTGCCCATTTAGGGGCTCTTGAAGTAAAACCTAAATTCTCTTGGCAGGCAAGGTTGTTTACTTTTATAACGACACCGTCAGTTGCGTAATTCAAGTCGAAGCGTTTTGTATCCCATTCTTTGCAATATTCGATTGCTTCATCCATATTTTTACATAATCTTATATTCGGATTTATTTTGAAACCTAATTTTTTAAGGTACATCATTCCTTCGTAATGTGTTTTTGGCGCGTCAGGAATGTTTTCAAATACTGAAGAATAAACAAATATTGATAAGTCGCGTTTTGCTGTAATTGTACTGTCTAATTGTCTTATAGAACCGCTTGCAGCATTCCTTGGATTTGCAAAAATTTTTTCACCTTTTGCAAGATTTTCTGCATTGAGTTTTTCAAAAGAGGTTTTAGGCATATAAATTTCACCTCGGACTTCAACATTTACCGGTTCAAACAATTTTAGCGGAATTGCTTTTACTGTTTTAAGATTACTTGTGATATCTTCTCCGGTAATACCATCACCGCGGGTTACACCACGAACAAAAATCCCGTTTTCATAAGTAAGCGCTATGGCAAGTCCGTCAATTTTAAGTTCGCAAACTAAATCAGTATTTTCACCGCATTCTTTGGTAATACGTTCGTACCATTTTTTAAGCTCTTCTTCACTGTAGGTGTTGTCTAAACTGTATAATCTGTATTTATGTGTATGCGAAAAAAATTTTTCACTAACAGAACCAACTCTTTGTGTAGGACTGTCAGATGTTTTTAAAAGCGGATATTTAGATTCTAAATCTTTGAGTTCTGCAAACATCTGATCATATTCAAAATCGCTTAAGTATGGATTTTCTTCTACGTAGTATTTGTAGTTGCTTTTATTTATTTCTTCTTTTAAAAAGTTAATTCTCTCTAATGGTGTTTCCATTTGTCCCTCTTTCACTTAAATTATATCATAAAGGAATAATGTTAAAAGTTTTTCAAATCAGCTGTATCAGTATGATATATAAATCAGAAATAGTGAATTATAATTAAAATGTAACAAAATGTAAATACAAGTTTAAAATAGGCTGAAACTCAGATATAATGCCTGTATGGTATGGTATGGTATGGTCGAAGTGCACCTGTAGCAATTCTTTTGGGATTTTTTTCTTTATATATACGTAAGTAATCGTAAGGGAAAAAAGAAAGGAAGTTAGATTATGGCAGATTTTTCAATTGCAGGTGTAAGTCCAGTTATTTCATCATTGGTTAGTAAGGACAAAGGTGATTTCTCAAACAGATTAAATTGTGCAGGCGAGCAACTTAAAAACAATGCAATCACAGTAGCCCAGAGTGTTGGAGTTGGCGGCGGTACATTGTTAGGTATTAGAGAAGCACAAAAAGGCGGTAAATTTGGGAAAGTGATGCAAAAGTTAACAAATAAATGTTTATATTTTGCAAAAGATAAAGGTATTTTAAAGAATACAAAACGTATACCTGGTAAATTCAAGGCGGCAGCACCAATTGCATTATTGGGCACACTTGTCCTAGGGTATATAATGCAAAAAACACTTTATAAAATGGGACAAATTGATCAAAAATATACAGATATAGCGAAAATTGAAGCAAAACAAAAAGACGTGTTGGGTTAATTTATCCAGTACAAAAAGTAGTTGAGTCTTGAGTTAGAATAACTGGAATATAGATGTGGTTATTGTTACAATTAGTGACAATAACCACATCTTTATATTGATAGTTATATTGTAAAAGATAATACCGACTGCCTGGTAAAACAGCGGTGGCATATTAATATATAAATCAAAATAACGAATGATTATTAAAATGTAACAAAATGTAAATACAAGTTTAAAATAGGCTGAAACTCAGATATAATGCCTGTATGGTATGGTATGGTATGGTCGAAGTGCACTTGTAGCAAATTTTTATATCTTTCAATTTTAATATAGTTGTAGGCTTAAAGCATTTAGAAAGGAAAATATTATGACAGTAGAAGCAATTAGTGGAAATGTACAGGTCCGAAAGAAAACTGGTGGTGCCGGTAAAGCATTGGCATCAGCTTCTATTCCAGGCTTGGGACAGTTTTTGGATGGTAGGAATAAGCAAGGTGCAATTTACTTGGGGCTTGGGACTGCCGCTGGTATAGGTTCAGGACTTTTATATGGTAGTTTGGTGAATGATATGTTTAAGGCTTCTGATGCTGTAGTATCAGAAGGTTCTTTTAGTATGAGCAAGTGTCTTTCAAAACTTCCTAAAGGTAAGCTTTACGGATTTTGCGCAGCAAGCTTAGCGGGAATGGCTATAGGAATTGCAAATATTGTTGATGCATATAAAGGGAATAGAAATAAAGCTCAATAAGAAAGGAATCAGCCGGATTATCCGGCTGATTTCATATAATCATCAAAAGTTCTCTTATAACTTTAGTCGCAACTGCTGTTGATACTCCTGATGTATCGTAGTCCGGAGCGAGTTCAACAACATCTGCACCTATTATTTCAAAGTCTTTTAGGTATTTAAACCAACCGATGAGTTCGTTAAACTGCATTCCGCCGCTTTCGGGTGTGCCTGTTCCGGACATCACTGAAGGATCAAGAACATCTAAATCAACGGTTATAAATATTTTTTTGTTTTTTAATACATCAAGTTCTTTGTATTCATGAATCAATGTGTCATGTTTTTTCATAAATTCAAATTCTTCTTTCATTCCTGATCTGATGCCTATTTGTTTTAGGTTGCCGGTCCCGACTATTTCAAAAGCGTGACGCATAACAGCCGAATGTGACATTCCTTCACCTAAATATTCTTCTCTTAAGTCAGTATGTGCATCAAAATGTACTATAGCCAAGTCTTTGTAAAACTTTGATACAGCTTTGATTTCAGGTAGTGTGACAAGGTGTTCGCCACCAATGCCGAATACTTTTTTACCATCTTTGTAAATATCTACAACGTTTTGTTCAATTACATCCAGAGATTTGTAAGTATTTCCCAGAGGTAATTCCAAATCTCCGGCATCGTGAAAATTTACATCTTGCAGATGCTTATCAAAATTTGGAGAGTATTCTTCTAATCCCCAACTTGCAAGTCTTATTTGCTCAGGTGCAAAACGTGACCCTGGTCTGTATGATACTGTGCCGTCAAAAGGTAAGCCCAGCATAACAACATTTGATAAGTTATAGTCCGGATTTTGTCCCATCCAATTCCTGTCTAAAAACGGTCCTCTAATCATTTTTTCTCCTTACTTTTAAGTATACCATAAAGACATTTCACTTAATATTTTGTTAAGGCATGCTTGATTATTGAATTATTTTGTGGTTATATGTGTTTGAAACGGGCGATTCCTCTTAACCCGATTTCAGGAAATCAGCAAGCGGCGGTTGTTTTCCGAATGGTAAAAACTAAAAGAAGGAAAATAAAATGTTAAAAATCAGATTAAAAAGATTAGGTGCTAAGAAAAATCCAACATACAGAATTATTGTAATTAATTCAACAACAAAACGTGAGGGTAAACCTATTCAAGAATTAGGACATTATAACCCGAAAACTAAGGTTATGAAATTGGATAAAGCAGCAGCACAAGATTGGATAAGCAAAGGTGCACAACCTACTGAGACAGTTGCTTATTTAATAAAAAATTGCAACGATGACGGTACATTGAACTACCAAAAGAAAGAAACAGTAAAACTTTCTAAGAAAGCTCAAGCAAAAGCTCAAGCAGAAGCCGAAGCAAAAGCTCAGGCAGAAGCATCTGAAGTATCAGCAGAAGAAACTGTTACTGAAGCTTAGTTAATATAATTTTGAGATAACAAAAAACAGCCTTTAGGCTGTTTTTTGTTGTTTTAAAATATGGTTAAATGTTAAATATCGTATTTAAACAGTCAATTTATAACCACCGCCATAAATAGTTTCAATATACTTTTTGCCATCAGCAATTTTGTCTAATTTTGTTCTTAAATGTCTTATATGAACGCGAATAGTTTCAATATCGTCGTCAGGAGCATATCCCCAGATATCTTTAAGTAATCTGGCAGATGATACCATATTCCCGTGATTTTGAAATAAAAGATTAAATATATCAAATTCTATGGGTGTTAGTTTTGTCTGTTTATCCTTGATCTTAACTGAATATGTTTCCGGTAAAAGAGTTATATCTCCCAGTGTCAAAAGTTCCCTTGTTGATGCTGATTCGGGAATTTGGTGTGAACGTTTCAGCAATGCTCTGATCCGAACTTGTAATTCCTCCATCTCAAACGGCTTTACAAGATAATCATCGACACCTATATTAAAACCGTTAACTTTGTCATTTAGTTGAGATAAAGCTGTTAGCATGATGATTGGAATATTTTTTGTTGTTTCATTTTTACGAATTCTTTGTGCTACTGTAAAACCGTCAATTTCAGGCATCATAACATCAAGAACAACAACTGCCGGATGTTCTTGTTTGCATAAGGCAAATCCTGTCGTGCCGTCATAAGCTTGGATAACTCGATAACCGGATAGTTCCAAGTTTACTTTTATAAGTTCATTAATTGCCTGATCATCATCAATTACCAGTATTTTATTCATAACTTGATTTTATAACAATCGTAATATTTATTGTTATAATGTTAATAATTCTTAACAAAAATAGTCCATCTGAATGGTGCATTATTTGTGAATTTTAGGTAGATTTTTTCTTGTAAAAACGTAAAATTATAAAAAAAAAGTGTAAAATTTACAAATTTAGAGATTTTTATTGTAATATGTTATAGCGATAGTAAATATACATTTATAAGGAGGCACATGAATTGGCAATAACTTCACCTTTTACAGCGTTCAATGAAAGCGGAATTGAAGAAATCCACTTAGGACAACATGTTTTAGCAGAATTTTTTGAATGTGATCCAAACACATTAAACAGTTTAGATAAAGTAGAAAAATATATGGTGGATGCCGCACTTGAATGTGGTGCAACTATTGTCCAAAAATGTTT
>CALUQI010000079.1 GCA_944322875.1 Candidatus Gastranaerophilales bacterium | reverse complement strand
AACGGTAATAGTGATTAAGACTTCAGCAAGAGTAAAAGCATAACGACGACAGTTAACTTTGGCAAGAGATTTTGTAACCTCACAAAAATAAGACCTTGCAAAGTCAAGCGTGGAGCGGGTCTTGCTACAGCCCCCCCCCCCATTTAAGAAAATAGACACAGTGCGTATTTTGACCCATTTTAAAAATCCTCCGAAAATTCTTTACGCAAAAATTATATCATTTAACGAGATTTTTGGCAATAAAAAAACGACCTTTGGGTCGTTTTTAAAATCTGGGGCGGAAGGATTCGAACCTCCGAATGGCGGGACCAAAACCCGCTGCCTTACCGCTTGGCTACGCCCCAACAGCTACATATTATATTCTAATTGCTGAAACTTTATTGTCAATATATTGTTTTAAAAGGACTTTTTTCATCAGCCAGTATTACAGTTACCTCATTTTCAAGGAGTCTTTTTAAATTTTCTAAAACAATTACTTCACTTTCAAAATGTCCTATATCAAACAGGACTATAGGACTTTCTACTGCTGTGTGAAATTTTATATCACCTGTTACGAAAGCATCTGCGCCGTATTCAAAAGCTTGCTGGATAAATTCTGAGCCGCTGCCTGAACAGAATGCTATTTTGGAAATCTCTTTTACGTTTTTATTGTTTACAATTCTCAAATTATTCGAAATTCTGCTGAGTTTTTCGGTAAAATCTTTGATACTTATGCGGTAATTTGAAATTCTTAAAAATTCGCCTATTGAAGTACTTTCAGAAATGTCTAGTAAATTTATCAATGTATCAGTAGTTCCTCCTTTAGTTTTGTCCAGATTAGTATGAGCACAATAAATATTCATGGTTTTGTATTCAAAAGGTACAAAAAACAAAGGATGGTGTGAAATTATCATATCACATTTCTGCAAAATGGCTTGCTTGATAATTTTATCTGTAACTGTTAAGCAAAGTATAACCTTTTTTATATCTTTATTGTCTTTAGTCTTGACTACCCAGCCTGAAGCATCCCATTCTTCAGCAAGATTCAGAGGTGCAAAATTCTCTATTATCTTGGATATTTCTTTCTTGTCCATAAATTACCTCGAAAATTTGTTCGGCAATTTTATATTTGTCCGAACGTTCAAGCTTTGTTATTCCGCCCTGTTTGTTTAAAACGATTACCTCATTGTAATCACTTGAAAAACCTATGTCACTACGTGAAATATCATTTGCTATAAGGTAATCACAACCTTTTTTTATAATTTTTTCTTCCGCGTTCTTTACTAGATTTTCACTTTCAGCACAAAAACCTACAACGACTTGTGAAGATTTCTTTTTGCAAATTTCTTGCAAAATATCCGGATTTTTAATTAGTTCTATTGAAATTTCATTATCAGATGTTTTCTTCATTTTCTCCGGGTATATGTTTTTAGCTCTGTAATCAGCAACCGCTGCTGCCATGATAAGACAATCCGCTTTTAAAAATTCTTGTTCTACAGCATTTTGCATGTCTATTGCCGATTTTACTTTAATAACATTGTAGGCACGATTTACATTAACCGTTGATATTAAAACCACATCAGCACCAAACTTAAACGCTGTGTCCGCTAAAGCGATACCCATTTTCCCGGATGAATAATTTGAAATAAATCTCACAGGATCTATATTTTCGATTGTTCCGCCTGCTGTGATTACAATCTTTTTACCTGAAAGTTTTTTTTTAGAATCTAAAATATCAACAGTTCGTTGGAAAATTTTTTCTAAGCTGCAAAGTCTTCCTATGCCATTTGTCCCGCATGCAAGAAAACCTTCTTCCGGACCTATTATTTCATAACCATTTTGTTCCAGTTTTTCTATATTTTTTTGAATAATTTTATTTTGCCACATGCCACTATTCATTGCAGGAGCCAGTAAAATGGTTTTTGTGAATGCACACACCACAGACGTCAATAAATTGTCACAAATCCCATTTGCTATTTTCCCTATAGTATTGGCTGTTGCCGGAACAATAACCATAATATCTGATTCTTGAGCAAGAGAAATGTGTTCAGGTTTGTATTCCAGCACTTCAAACTCTTGTGAGTATACTTCATTTTGACTTAAATTTTGTAATGTAAGCTTAGTTACAAAATTGAATGCGTTTGGAGTACAAATTACTTTTACATTTGCATTTTGTCGTTTAAACATTCTTATTAATTCACAAGCCTTGTAGGCAGCAATCCCACCGGTTATACCGACTAAAATGTTTTTACCGCTAAGCATTGTTCCGCTCCTTATTTATAACTGTTTCAAGTTCTAAAATAGCTTTTTCAAGGTTGTCATTTACAATTTTGTAATCGAAACTTTTAGCTCTTTCAAGTTCAATTTTAGCTTCTAAAAGTCTTTTTTTGATAGTGTCTTCATCTTCTGTATGGCGCCCGCGAAGTCGTGTTTCAAGAGTTTCGTATGATGGCGGACAAATGAAAATTAACACAGCTTCGGGCATACGTTTTTTTACTTGTAATGCACCTTGGGTATCAATTTCAAGAATTATATCTTTACCTTGTTCAAGACATTCGTTAATATATTTTTTCTTAGTGCCGTAAAAGTTTCCGGCGAATTCAGCCCATTCCAAAAATTTATCTTTTTCTATGCATTCTTTGAATTCATTTTCTGCAAGGAAAAAATAGTTAATGCCGTCTTGTTCTCCCGGTCGTGGTTTTCTTGTTGTACAAGAAATGGACAGCATAAAATCAGGATTCCTTTTTAAGAAACCTTTTAAAACGGTGCCCTTTCCAACACCTGAAGAACCAGATATTACATATAACTTTTTATTCATTAAAAGTATTATACAATAAAAAAATATTGTGGGTAAAAAAGCGGTCTTTTCAGACCGCTTTTTTTATATTTTTTTCCTATCTTTTTTGTATTCATCAATGGTCAGGATTGAGCAAATGATCAAGCAAATAATTCCGGAAGCTAACCAAAAATAGATTGCGCCATCCCAGTTTTCTTGCCCGCCGGATCCGAGTTTGTCGACAACAAAACCTGTTCCTGTGGCAGATAGAAATGCCCCGATGTATCCGAATGTACCTGTAAATCCGGAAGCGGCTGATGCAACTTTTTTAGAACTGCTTTCTACAGCGCAAAGCCCGCCTATCATCATTTGCGGTCCATAAGTGAATGCTCCTAAAAGCCCTATTATAACGTAATTTAATTCATTAATGGTATTAAATTTCAAAACAGTTATAGTGATTATAACTCCGATAAGGTAGATTAAATTTACCGGAGCTCTTTTGCCTTTGAATAGTTTGTCTGAAATTAATCCTGCGCAAATAGTCCCGCATATGCCGATAAGCGGTAATGCTGAAACCATTTTGGTGCCTTCTTCAAGTTCAATATTCTTGGCGTTTTTTAAATACATTATCATCCAGTCCTCTGCACCAAATCTTATTATATAAACAAAAACATAAGCAATCGCTAAAAGCCAAATAGTTTTGTTGCATAAGACATATTTTTTAAATATTTGAACATAAGACATATTGTCTTCAGAATTTTGTTCTGTTGGGTTTTGGACTTTAACCGGTTCTTGTCTGTATTCTTCAATATCCGGCAAACCCAAGGATTGAGGTCTGTCACGTAATCTGTCAAAAAGCCAAAATGATGTAATCATAGCAAGAAATCCCGGTACAAGAAATGCTGTACGCCATCCGTAATTCGCTGCAACATGTCCAGCAATTATGAAACTAAAGAATGTACCTGCTTGATGGGAACAAGACCAGATAGACCATTTTGTTCCGCGTTCGGAATTTGAATACCAATATGTCAAGCTTTTCGCAACGGCTGGAAATCCCGCAGACTGAAACCAACCGCTTATACCCCACAAAAATGTAAATATCCACAAAAGAACTATTCCTGACATTTTAGTATCTAAACCTAAAATCTGAACAGCATTGGGTGCAAGTGCAAATAGTATATTGGCTATAGAAGTCATTAGTAATGCTGCAGGGAAAAATTTTCTTACGTCTGAACCATCCGCTAAAACGCCATTAACAAATTTCCCTATCCCGTAAGTTAAATAAAGTGAGCTCCCTAACAGACCTAATTCAGTTGCTGAATAGCCGAATTCACTCATTATTCCGGGTAATGCAACAGCTATATTTTTCTTACAAAGGTAAAATACCGTATAGCCTATAAAACAAGAGTAAAATATTCGTAATCTCCAATCTGAATACATCGATTCTACTTTGACCCCATCCGTAATAACAGGTTTTACGGGAGGTTCTTTAAAAAATTCTTTTAATCCCATAGCTACTTATTCCTTATTATTTGTATATTTCGTGTTTCCGTCAATTCTTGACGTGCATTTTTTATTATATCTTTCTTTTCTTCATCAATTCCATGACCGCAAACTAAACGATCAATAAAACCTGTATTTAACTTAACTGCCTTTTCAAATGCTCCAAGTTCATTAAGTACATCTTTAATTTCCGATAAATCATAACCGAATGTTTGTTTTGAGTTATATGTAAGAGTTTCGCCTGATTGCGAAGTTATAGGTGTGCCGCCTTGCTCAAAGTATAATTTAAAAACTGATTTTAAATCCTGTAATTCAGATTGAAGGGTATTGACTGTTTGTTGTATCCTTAAAAATCTTTCAAAGAGATATTCAACGTTGTCAAGTTGTTTAACTTCCCAATCATATTTTTGAAAATATAATTTTTTCAACTTAGGGTACGCAAGTGCCAATCCCATAGTATCAGCCATAGCTCTATGATGATTTATCAGATCAATATTAAATTTTTGAGTTAATGCTTCAAGCCCGTGAGATTCTAATTCCGGGTAAACTTCTTTAAACATTTGCTGAGTATCAATTCTCGAATTTTCAAGTGATTTGCCACAAAATCTCAAGCTAGCTTCGTTTAAAAACATGTAATCAAAAATAGCATTGTGAGCTACTATAGGATAATCACCGATGAATTCAATAATTTTAGGCATTACCTCTTCTTCTGAAGGTGCGTCTTGAACCATTTCCTGAGTAATACCGTGTATTGCTATACTTGATTTTCGAATATGTTGATTAGGATTTATAAGAGTTTGGAACTCATCTTTAATTTTGCCGTTTTCAAGTCTGACAGCGGCAAATTCAACCATTCTCTCCCTAGTATAATCAAGTCCTGTAGTTTCTGTATCAAGAACGATTTCTATTACTTTTTTTCTTGGCATTTTGTTATCCTGTTGCAATCTATTAAGATAATAGCACAAAAAAAAAATCTG
>CALUQI010000078.1 GCA_944322875.1 Candidatus Gastranaerophilales bacterium | reverse complement strand
GTTTTTGAAGGGAGTGCAGGATGTATAATCCAAAATCTGTTAATGCTGAGGAATTTATTTCTCACGAGGAAATCTTAGATACGCTTGAGTTTGCAGAAAAAAATAAAAATAATATTGAGTTTATTAATAAAATTTTGGATAAGGCTAAATTAAAAAATGGATTATCCCATAGAGAGGCTTCTGTTTTGTTGGCTTGTGATATACCTTCCAAAAATGAGGAAATCTTTGAGTTGGCTCAACAGATAAAAAAAGATTTTTACGGAAACAGAATTGTGCTTTTTGCACCTTTATATCTTTCCAATTACTGTATTAACGGTTGTGTGTATTGCCCGTATCATTTGAAAAATAAACATATCCCTCGAAAAAAATTATCACAGGAAGATATAAAAAATGAAGTTATTGCGCTTCAGGATATGGGTCACAAAAGGCTTGCTATTGAAGCCGGTGAAGACCCGGTTAATAACCCTATTGAATATATTCTTGAATCTATTGACACTATTTACAGTATAAAACATAAAAATGGGGCTATACGCCGCGTGAATGTTAATATCGCTGCTACTACCGTCGAAAATTATAAAAAACTTCACGATGCTGGTATCGGTACTTATATTTTATTTCAAGAAACATATCACAAAGACAGTTATGAAAAATTACACCCGACAGGTCCAAAACACGATTATAAATGGCATACTGAAGCTATGGACAGAGCCATGCAAGCTGGTATTGATGATGTCGGTTTGGGTGTGCTTTATGGACTTGAATCTTATAAATATGAATTTGCCGGACTTTTGATGCACGCTGAACACTTAGAAGCGGTTTATGGTGTTGGCCCTCATACTATTAGTGTACCTAGAATAAAAAAGGCTGATGATATTGATCCCAATACTTTTGATAATGGTATTGATGATGATATATTTGCCAAAATCGTTGCTTGTATTAGAATTGCTGTGCCATATACCGGTATGATTATCTCTACCAGAGAATCACAAGATTGTAGAAAACGTGTTTTGTCACTTGGTATTTCCCAAATTTCAGGCGGTTCTAAAACAAGTGTGGGTGGCTATTTTAACCCCATGTCAAATTCTGATGATTCTGCTCAGTTCGATGTCTCGGATACCAGATCTCTTGATGATGTTGTTAGGTGGCTTATGGAAATGAATTATCTTCCTAGTTTCTGTACAGCTTGTTATAGAAATGGCCGTACAGGTGATAGGTTTATGGAAATTTGTAAGCAACAGCAAATTCATAATTTCTGTCAACCTAATGCCTTAATGACTTTAAAAGAATATCTGGAAGACTATGCAACACCCACTACTAAGGCTGTTGGTGAAAAACTTATTTTAAATGAAGTAGATATGCTTTCTGATCATAATATTAAATCGATTGTTAAAGCTAATCTTCAAAAAATTTCTGAGGGTATGAGAGATTTTGTATTTTAGGAAGATATTTTCCTGAGAATTATTTTTGTTAATATCGGAATGCCATAAAGCTTTAATCCACTCATTCTTACTGCTTTACCATCCTTGCAGCTTATCGTAAGTGAAAGTGTTTTCGGACATGTCTCAATTATTTCTCCGGGTATCCCTGTTTTGTTTGTCATTCTTACTTTGTAAGGATTAACTTTGAAAAATATCTTATTATAAGTTATGTATGTTGGTAAATATGGGTGTAGTGCACGTATTGTCCGTATTATTTCTTCTGCGGTCTGTGATTTAAAATTTAGCATCTTTTCTGCACCGCTTATATTGTGAAAATACGTCGACTCAGACGATTCTTGGGGTATTGCATTAACTATTCCGGCATTTAATTTCTTTAAAAGTTCACTTGTTATTATTCTTGCTATAAAAACAGTTTTTGACTTGAGCTCTTTTGATGTGTACGTGGATAGTATATCAATTCTTTGTTGTGCCAGTATTGGACCTGCATCAATTTTTTCTGTCATTATATGAAATGTTACTCCGGATTGCTTCTCTCCATGTAATATTGTTTGTATATACGGGTTTGGTCCTCTGTATTTGGGTAATAGTGAAGGGTGAACATTTATTGTTGCTATTTTGGGTATATCTATTATTGATTTTTTTAGTTTTTCATTCCAGTTCCCGACAATTACTATGTCAGGATTTAATCTGATAAGTTCTTTTTTGTACTCATCAGAATTCGCAGATTTACATTTAATTTCATATAACCGATGCTTTTTAATTAGTGTTACTTCGGGTGAGCTTTTAAAAAAATCTCGAAAAATTAAGGCGGTTTTAGAGTATTTTGTTCGTTCACATCTGTATACTCCTGCAATTTCAAAACCTGAATCTCGAACTCCTTCTATCAGATTTGCAAGCATTTCTCCCTGACCCAGTAGTATTATTTTCATTTTAGTTGCCTGATTTTTTTGTTGCACGCTCAATTTCCCGCTTTTGAGTCCTTTTGGTTATATCATCTCGTTTGTCGTGTAGTTTTTTACCCTTCGCTAATCCTATTTCTATTTTTACTAAACTTCCAGATAAAAATACTTCTAACGGCACTATTGTGTAATTCTCTTTTTTTACCTTGCTTTGTAGTTTCAAAATCTCTTTTTTGGTTAGCAGCAGCTTTCTTGTTCTTTCGCTGTCTTTATTGTAGCGATTGCCTTGCTCATATGGTGATATATGACATTTGTACAAAAATATTTCATTGTTTTCAATTTTACAAAAGCTGTCTTTAAGATTTATTGCATTGTTGCGAATTGATTTTACTTCAGTACCTGACAATACTATTCCGGCTACGTATTTTTTGAAAATACTGTAGTCGTGAAAAGCTTTGCGGTTTGTAGTAATTATTTTTCTTTCCATAGGTTGATTATATCATGGATTTTCGTCGTAAAGAAAACATTTTACATAGTGGGTATTTGAAATATTCTTTTCATTAGGTGTTTTTTTTCTGCATATCGGCATGCAATAAGGACATCTGGTATGGAATTTACATCCTATTGGTAAGTCAGTTGGGGATGGTAAATCTCCTTCAAGTATTATTTTTTTGTGATTATTTCCGTTGATTTTGGGTACTGAACTTAAAAGTGCTTTTGTGTAAGGATGTTTTGGACTGTGAAAAATTTCATTTGTGCTGCCAAGTTCAACTATTTCTCCCAGATACATTATAGCAACCCTATCAGAAATATGTTTAATGACGCTTAAATCGTGTGATATAAAAAGAAAAGTCAGGTTATATTGTTGTTTTAAAGTTTTTAACAAATTTATGATTTGGGCTTGTATACTTACGTCAAGGGCACTTACAGGCTCATCTGCAAGTATAAATTCGGGGTTTAATATAAGTGAACGTGCTATTGCTATTCTTTGTCTTTGTCCGCCTGAAAATTCGTGTGGATATAGGTTTAAACATTCTTCACTTAAGCCTGTTTTTTTTATTGTTTTTTTTATTACCTCGTCAATTTCCTTGTTGGACAGATTAGTATTTATTTTAAGCGGTTCCTTGAGTGTATCATATATTTTCATTTTGGGATTTAGGCTTGAATATGGATTTTGAAAAATCATTTGAACTTGTTTTCTGAAATTTTTAAGCTCAGATTTGTTTGCACTTATTATGTTGTTACCCTTAAATATAATTTCCCCTGAGGTTGGGTTCTCCAACAGAAGAATTGTTTTTGCTAGTGTTGATTTTCCGCATCCGGATTCTCCTGCAATAGCAAGAATCTCTCCTTTTTTTACGGATAATGACAGGTTGTTTACCGCGTGCACCAACTGAACCAATCCCAACATCCCTTGTGATTTGTATTGCACGGTTAAGTTTTTAATTTCTAAAAGAGTTTCATCCATATTATTAGTATTAATCATCAATATTTTAATAACATTGCCCTGATTAGGTAATTTCCCTTCTTCCTTCAATAGCTTTTGCTATTGTTATTTCGTCAGCATATTCTAAATCAGCCCCTACAGGTAATCCGAATGCTATTCGTGAAATTTTTATACCAAAAGGTTTGATAAGTTTTGTTAAGTAGAGGCTGGTGGCTTCTCCTTCTACTGATGGGGGCAACGCCAGAATAATTTCTTGGATTTCTTGTGACGCGAGTCTATGCAGTAATTCTTTAACTCTAATATCATCTGCACCAATTCCGTCCATTGGTGAAATTAGGCCTTGCAGAACGTGATATAGTCCTTTGTATTCATTTGTTTTTTCTATCGCAATAAGGTCTTTTGTCTCTGCTACTGTACAAATTACCGTTCTGTCCCTTTTGTTTGATTGACATATTTCACAGGGGCTTTCTGAAGATATATTGAAACATATTTCGCATGTTTTTGTGTTTTCCTTTGCATCTATCATTGTCTGTGCAAATTTTCGAACATCATCCAAAGGCATTCTGATAAGATAAAATGCCATGCGTTGTGCTGATTTTGGACCTATAGAGGGAAATTTTTGAAAGTGTTCTATAAGTGCTGCTATTGATTTTGGATAAATCATTAGAACAATCCCGGAATATTAAGTCCACCTGTTACTGATTTCATTTTTTCTTCCATGAGTTTCGTAGCGTTGAGACTTGCTTGCATTATCGCTGTAGCAACAATATCCTCAACCATTTCTACAATTTCAGGATCTACATTTTGTGGGTTTTCAGGATCAAGTGCTTCTGCTTTTAACTTGATTGATTTAAATTTTCCTTGACCATCACAAGTTACAACCACTGCTCCGCCTGCAGCTTCACCTGTAACTTCTATTTTAGCAAGTTCTTCTTGAGTTTTTTTAAGTTTTTTTTGTAAATCTTGTGCTTGTTTCATTACTTGCATAATGTTCATTTTAATTTCTCCTCCGTTTTATCCGTTTTTTAATATACCATTTACAACTTCTTATTGCAATAGCTTATCATTATAAAAATGAACAGAGAATTGTTTTATTTTTAGTTACTTATACATACTGCCGGTGTGGATGCTCCTCTGGTTCTGTTAGTAGATATTGTATTATTGGCGTAGAAATACCTTGCTCCGGATCCGCTACCGCTTGTTTCCCGCATAAACCAGAGGGTTAGTGTTTCATTGGCATTATTGATTAATCCTGCACTAAGTAATTGTTCGTTATTTCTGTTACCTGCAAAATTCCCGTTTATATCTTGATATACTAACTCAGCTAATTTTTTAAGTTCAGCATCAGTCGGCAATCTGTAACCTTGGTCTTTACATCCTTTAACGGCACCAGCCCAATAGTCAGGATTATATATACTACAGTGGTTTTTATTATTCCCGTATCCAGCATCTGCCATTTGGCGACATTCTTCAATTGATACTTTGTAAATAGCAGCTGTCGTATAGCAAGTACCGTCAGAAAGTTGGATAACACAACTTTCACCGTCGAGGCTTAAGACATTTAATCCTCTCAAATCTTTAGATTGAGTATTGGGTTTTTTAAAGCCGGAAGTATCATAAAGCAAAGCAATACAATCAGTTCCGATACCTGTGTCAGAAACAGTTATAACATCAGTTCTGTAAGGATCTTGAATACATTCGGGATTGTATGCAATAATACCTGAGACCCCATCTGCAAACATAACACCTAAAGTGTTCGTAATCCATTCACTGTGTCCAAGATTTGCTGCTAATTTAATTTTCTTCATATCAATTTCTTTGTTATCATTTCCCCAGAAAACCGTATCTTCAAAGCATGAAGTAATCTCATCATTTTTGCAAATTTTGTTAATCTTAATATGTTTAGAAAGCTCATTAACAAAATCTTCAGTAGAAGAATACCCCGCAAGGGTCCCTTGAGAATTCATAACTTTTAAAGCTTCTCCGAGCTTTCTTTGAAAAACAACAGAAGCGGTACTCCAAGCTTTATTTTGATAATTATTAACCAAATTAGGAATAGTTAATGCAGCAACGACACCGATAACTGTAATAGTG
>CALUQI010000077.1 GCA_944322875.1 Candidatus Gastranaerophilales bacterium | reverse complement strand
CGTTAGCTGTTTACTATCGTTTAGAACCATTAATTCTTCAATTAATTTGCGGCTTTTTTTATGAAAACATACAGCACTTGCAAAAACCCCTCCTGCTGCCGGGCCTCTCCCTGCTTCGTCTGTTCCTATCACTGTGCGGTCATCTTGCATGTCAAATGCAAAGAGTTTTATTATCGGGGAATCTACCGTTAACTCGGTTTTTAGGCGTTTGCTTACCTGTTTGTTTATGAGCTCTTTTTCATCTTCTGTGCGGTTTGCCATACGCTCTTTATCGGTATACTTCTTTATTTTTTCACTCTTGATTAACATCGTCTAATATAAATTTCCCTATTTTCCCTTCTCTAAAATCTCTTAGTATTTGCGCAGAAGCCCTTTCGGTGTCAGGTTGCCCTCCTGATATTAACCAGTTCCGGGATTCTGCTATTGATTCGATTGTTAGATTATCAACTTTATAGTAGTTTTTAACATCGTTGCAGTATTTTACTTTTAGTGTCTCAAGAAGTTCATTTGCGATTATTTCATTAGAATATGCGTTTTCTGAAACCGAATTCACAAATGCAAGTTTTTTTGCAACTTCTTGATTGTCTTGCTTCATTGGAATTATCCCTGGTGTATCAAGCAATTCAAGCTGCGGGTTTATTCTCACCCATTGTTGCTGCCTTGTTACTCCGGCTTTTGCTCCTGTCTTTGTTTTTGATGAACGGGTTAGTTTGTTTATTATACTTGATTTACCTACGTTTGGCATGCCTACCACCATTACTCTCGCAGGCCTGCGTAATAAACCTTTCGACATTAATTTTTGAATTCTTGGTTCTGAAAGTTCCACTGCCTTTTTTATTATTGCCGGTAAATCCTTTGAGCTTTTTGCATCAGTCGGTATGACAGGGAAGTTGGTTTCCTGTTCAAGTTTTTTTATCCACGGCTGAAGTTCTGTTTTCTCTGTTAAATCAGATTTGTTTAGTAAAATTAAACGGGGTTTGCCGTTAAGCAGCCCCGCTATATTATTATATCCGCTTGAGTACGGAATCCGTGCATCAACAACTTCTATCACAGCATCCACATATGTCAACTGCTCTTTTAATTTTCTTTCCGCTTTTGCTATATGCCCCGGATACCAGTGAATATGAAGTTTATCTTTTTTCAATTTTTTCCTTGATTCGTGTTGCTTTACCTGAACGTTCTCTTAAGTAATATAGTTTTGAACGTCTTACATCACCACGTCTTAGTACATTAATTTTTTCTATTCTCGGTGAGTTTACCAAAAATACTCTTTCTACCCCTACACCTTGAAATACTTTTCTTACGGTGATGGTTTTATTGATACCTGAACCGTGCTTTTTGATTATTGTACCCTCAAAAGCCTGTGTTCTTTCTTTGTTTCCTTCTATGATTCTTACGAAAACTTTTACGGTATCGCCCGGGTTTAATTCCGGTAATTCTTTTTCCAAATAGGGTTTTTCCAATTCGTTAATAATAGGGTTCATCGTTTGTTTCCTTTATATTTTGTGTCAGTATTCTATAAATGAAATTCCTTAAATCGGTGCTTTATAAATTTTTTCCACATAAAAATTCACCGACATCGCATTTTATATGTTATATTAAAGAAAATTTAAATTCAAGTGCTGATTAAGTTTTTTAAACTTCTCGTTATTTGTCTCGTTTTTCGGGGTGCGCCGAGTTTGATAAAACTATCTCGTAATATTCGTTTTTGTCGATATTTACACCCATTGTTTTTGTATTACAGTGTTCTTTCTTTTTTTTCTTAAGAAGTTTTTTGTAATCTCCAGACATTATCTTATTGCCTCAATTATTTTTTTTACCTGTTCTGTCAAAGCATAATAGTCGCTATTATTCTCTATTACATAATCCCAATTATTTATTTGATCAAGGCCTGTTTCTGTAATGTCATTTTCGCCAATAAGTGTCCCTCTTTTTGATCTGACATCACGAGTTGCTTCTACTCTAATTGTTACTGCTCCTGCGTTTTTAAATACTTCGTATTCGTGTGGTACTCTTACATCCGTTACTATTATATTCCCCGGTTGTTCTAATATCTTTTTTAACCAATAGTCAGGATCTTGAGCTCTTCCCCAGTTTCCTAAGTTGATTAAGTCTTGTCGGTACTGCGGTTTGTTTTTTTCTATTTCCTCGTATGTTAATCCGTTTTCTTTTCCATAGGTAAGTTTTATTATATCTCCCATGGCACATCGTTTATAGTCCGGCATTTCTTCAAGCATGATTTTAGCTGCAGTGTCTTTGCCAGAATATTGTTTACCTGAAAATATTATTATTTTGTTTGCCATATCTTTGCCTCCTTGTTTATTATAACACGATTATATTAATAGTTTTTAACATAATAATTGCAATTTAATTTTATCTATCGTATTATAAACAAGTGTAAATTTTACAATAAAGGTGGCTCAATGGCATTAAATTTTCAAGAATTGGTTTTTAATTTGCAAAAATTTTGGTCTGATTATGGTTGCATAATCCAACAGCCTTACGATATAGAAAAGGGCGCATCAACCATGAATCCGGCAACATTTTTGCGTGCATTAGGACCTGAACCTTGGAATACCGCAATGATTGAACCTTGTAGACGCCCTACTGATGCAAGATATGGTGAAAATCCTAACCGTTTAGGTCATTATTTTCAGTTTCAAGTTATCTTGAAACCTTCTCCTGAAAATGCTCAAGAACTATATTTGAAAAGTTTGGAGGCCATGGGTATTAATCTCAAAGAACATGATGTCAGGTTTGTTGAAGATAACTGGGAATCGCCTACTCTAGGTGCTGCCGGTGTTGGTTGGGAAGTTTGGCTTGATGGTATGGAAATTACACAATTTACTTATTTCCAGCAGGTCGGCGGTTTAGAGGTTAAGCCGGTTGCTTTGGAATTAACCTATGGCCTGGAACGTATTGCCATGTATCTCCAGAACAAGGAATCCGTATATGATATTATGTGGAATGACACTCTAAAATACGGTGATATATATTTGCAAAATGAAATAGAGCAGTCTAAATACAATTTTGAAGTTTCAAATTCAGAATCGCTGTTCAAGATGTTTGATTTGTATCAAAAAGAAGTTGATAATTGTGTTATGTCAAAATTAGTTCTTCCAGCTTATGACTACGTTTTAAAATGTTCCCACACATTTAATCTATTGGATGCCCGAGGTGTTATAAGTAAGGATGAAAGAATTAATTTTATAAACAGAGTAAGGACAATGGCTTCAGCTGTTGCTAAGTTATATGTAGAACAGAGAGAACAAGTAGGTTTCCCTCTGTGTAAATAAAGGAATATTAATGGCGGAAAAGTATAGTCGTGCAACTTTATCACGTAATTTTTTGAAAACTATTACAAGAGTAAAAAAACCGGATGAGATGCTTGAAGATGCAAAATCAGGCGGACTGGAAAAGACACTTGGCGTTTGGGATTTGATAATACTCGGAGTAGGAGCGATAATTGGATCGGGTATTTTTGCAATAGTTGGTATTGCAGCTGCAGGAAATGTTGATGGTTCTTCTTTGGGAGCCGGTCCCGCACTCATTGTGTCTATGATTATTGCCGCAATTGCATGCATTTTTTCTGCCCTTTGTTACTCGGAATTTGCTACAATGATTCCTGTTTCTGGGGGTGCCTATACCTATACTTTTGCAACTTTGGGTGAGTTTGCGGCTTGGATGGTTGGTTGGGTTTTGATGCTTGAGTATGCGATTGGTTTTATTGCAGTTGCTTGTGCTTGGTCAAACCATTTTGTTCAGTTTTTGAGCGGTTTTCAAAATATTTTGCCGGCTTGGATTTCTAATCCTCCTGTCTGGCTTGTTAATGACCCTTTTACTGCTTCAAAAATTGTTGCAACTAATCCAGGTACTTTTATTCCTACTTTATTTGGGGTTCCTATATGCATAAATTTACCAGCAATTTTGATTGTTTTGCTTTGTACTGTAATCTTGGTTAAAGGTACCAAAGACTCCGCAAAAATGGCAGGAATTATGGTCTTTGTCAAGCTTGCTGTTATTGCATTATTCGTCGTTGCAGGTGCTTTCTATGTGAGACCAGAAAATTGGACTCCTTTTGCTCCAAATGGTGCTGCCGGGATTTTTGCAGGCGCTTTTTTGATTTTCTTTGCGTATATCGGTTTTGACGCACTTGCGACTGCTGCAGAAGAATGCAAAAATCCTCAAAAAGATTTGCCTGTTGGTATAATCGGTTCTTTGATAATTACAACCGTGGTTTATGTTTTAGTTGCACTCGTTTTAACGGGTATGCAAGATACTTCAGTTGAAGCTCCTGCTGAATTTTTGAAAGCTCCGATGGCTTATTGTATGATGTTGGCAAATCAAAATTGGGCTGCAGGTTTGATCTCGATTGGCTCTCTTGCCGGTCTGACTTCTGTATTATTGGTTTTGGAAATGGCCGCTACTAGAATTCTTTTTGCTATGAGTAGAGATCACTTTATTTCTGCAAGATTTCAAAAATTACACCCAAAATTTCATACACCTTCACTTTTAACTTGGACTGTAGGAATTTTGGCTGTTGTCGGAATATTAACTCTGAATCTTGATGTAGCTGCTGAGCTTTGCAATTATGGAACATTTACTTCTTTTATTATTGTTTGCGTTGCGGTATTGATTCTTAGAAAAACTGATCCGGATAGACCCAGACCTTTTAAAGTACCTTTTTCTCCCATCGTTCCGTCTTTGGGAATTATTACTTGCGGAGGATTAATGGTTTATAAATCCCTGCAACCTTCAGGATCGGCTGTTTTGTTCCCTGTTTGGCTGGGGGTTGGTGCTATGATCTACCTTCTGTATGGGTTTGTTAAAAATAGGTTGAATGAAAATAAAATTCACAAACAATTAGTTGAACAGAAAAAACAGGAATTGTGTAAATAAATGTCTATAAAAACTTTATTATCTTGTATATTGAGTAAAAAAAGTCCAGATGAGCTTATTGCTGTCAGTAAAAAGTCTGAATTGAAAAAGACTTTGAATGTGTTTGATTTAATTGTGATAGGTATTGGTGCTGTTGTAGGCACAGGTATATTTACTATAATTGGCAGCGCTATTCAGGGTGGACCGGAAGGTGTCGGAGCCGGACCGGCAATTATAGTTTCCATGGTTCTTGCTGTTGTTGCATGTGTTTTTTCTGCACTATGCTACTCTGAAATTGCGGCGATGATCCCTGTTGCAGGAAGTGCTTATACTTATACTTATGCAACTATGGGTGAATTTATGGCTTGGATGGTTGGCTGGATTTTGATGCTTGAGTATGCTATTGGAAATATTACGGTTGCAAGTGCTTGGACTGGTTATTTTGTTCAACTGTTAAAAGGATTTAAATCTGTTTTGCCGGATTTCGTTGTTAATTTCCCGTTGTGGCTAAGAAATGATTATAGGTATATGTTTGCATATTGCGATAAATTTGGTTTGGAGCCTCATACTCAAATGCCGTATTTGTTTGATAAAATCCCTGTCGCGATTAATCTGCCTGCAATATTTATTGTTTTTGTCTTAACCTTATTGCTTATTAAAGGTGTCAAAGAATCAACCAGAGTGGCTAGTATTATGGTTGGGATTAATATGTTTATGATTATTTCCTTTATTGTCGTTGGGGCTTTTTACGTTAAACCTGAAAATTGGGTTCCTTTTGCTCCAAATGGATTTGAAGGTATTTTTATGGGCGCTTTTATTATTTTCTTTGCCTACATTGGTTTTGATGCCATTTCTACTACCGCAGAAGAAACTGAAAATCCACAAAGAGATTTGCCTATTGCAATTCTTGGTACGTTAATCTTTTGTACGATTTTATATGTTCTCGTAGCTCTGGTTTTGACGGGCACAGTTCCTCTTCAGTGTATTGATACTCAGGCTCCTAT
>CALUQI010000076.1 GCA_944322875.1 Candidatus Gastranaerophilales bacterium | reverse complement strand
ATACGCAATCTAAAGAATTGAGAGGTTTGAATGCTAAGGCTTTGGGAAGTACCTGTTCTATAGAACTGCCTGACGGTAATTGATATACCAGTCTTATATCTTTTACTCCTATAAGTAACGAAGAATGTGCCGCTTTGCAACAAGAAACTGATGTTGTATGTTGCAGAGCTGGCTATTGCGCAGCAAACAATGATTACTGGGGAGGGGCATTTAAAGCTTGCCACGATATGGGATCCAGATTGCCCACAGATGAAGAATTAGCTTCTCTTGCAAAAACACTCTACCCGAGTGCTAATATAACTACAACATATCTTGAAAATTCTCCAGGTACAAGAGAAAATGCAAAAGCAATAGAAATGGGATTTATCACATCTAATAATCAATCTTTTAACTTATGGGGGAATTCTGCTGATAATCAGCTTGGTTATGGAAGGTCTTTCCATAGCAATTTGACTATAGCACAATGGTATAACGGAGGACGGCGCGCTTCAGATGTAAAAGCTGTTTGCATAGGGTATTAAAAAATAATTAAAAATTTATTTGCTTTTTAACATCAATAATTTATATTTATAGTATAATACAATGGGGGTCTATAAAATATGGTAGATGTTATGAGCACAAAATCAATAAACGATTTGGCAAAAGAAGTTCTTATGATTGAAGCAAACTCAATTATTAAGCTGACTCAGAGAATAGGAACAGATTTTGACAAAGCAGTAGAAATTTTATACAACTGCAAAGGCAGAGTTATTGTCACCGGAATGGGGAAATCCGGGCTTATCGGCAAGAAAATAGCAGCAACACTTTCTTCAACCGGCACGCCTTCATACTTTCTTCATCCTGCAGAAAGTACACACGGAGATTCCGGAATCATAACAAGAGAAGATGTTGTCATTGCAATATCAAACAGCGGTGAGACTCAAGAATTAATGAACTTACTTCCACTTATAAAAAGGTTTGGTGTGATGATGGTAGCAATGACAGGCAACCTAAATTCAACATTAGCAAAAGCAAGCGATGTAAGTCTTGATATCTCGGTTGAACGTGAAGCTTGCCCGCTTAATAAAGCGCCTACCGCAAGTACAACAGCTACACTAGCAATGGGTGATGCACTTGCGGTTTGTCTGTTAGAAAAAAGAGGATTTTCGGAAGAGGATTTTTTAATTTTTCATCCTTCCGGCGCATTGGGTAAAGGATTTTTATACCACGTGACAGATCTTATGTTAGCAGATACAAACAAACTGCCGATTGTTAATGAAAACGACAAATTTGTAGATGTAATTGAAACCATATCCAAGTTTAAACTTGGAATGGCAATGATAATAAATAACTTTGGGAAATTAACCGGAGTTTTAACAGATGGTGACATAAGAAGAACACTAATAAAATATCCTTCGGAAACGAAATTACTCATTGTAAAAGATGTAATGACTGTAAATCCGAAAAGGATTTCAAAAGATGATTATGCCGCAAGTGCATTACATCTTATGGAAAAATATTCAATTACTGCATTGGCTGTAGTTGATGAAAATGATTTACCTATAGGTGTAATTCACATCCATGATATATTGAAAGCAGGTGTTGCATAATGGATTTAAGAGACAGAGCAAAAAAAATAAAACTTATGGCCTTTGATGTAGATGGGGTAATGACAGACGGAAGTGTCACATATGATGAAAACGGAGTAGAATATAAAACGTTTAATGCAAAAGATGGTCATGGACTTGTAAGAATGGCTAATTCAGGGTTTATAACAGCTATAATCACCGCAAGAAATAACGGAACAGTAGAACATCGGGCTAAAAACCTTAATATAAGTGAATTACATCAAGGCAAGAAATTTAAATTACCAACATTGGAAGAGTTAAAAGCAAAATACAACTTGAATTATGATGAAATTTCATATATGGGTGATGATCTTCCTGATATATGCTGTCTTGAAAAGGTAGGTATGGCATGTTGTCCGCAAGATGCAGTCGATGAAGTAAAGGAAATATGTCATTTTGTGGCGACAAAAAACGGAGGTAAAGGAGCTGTAAGAGAGCTTTGCGACTTTGTTTTGGAAAGCCAGGGGATTAAAAAAGAATATATAGTATGTGAAGGAAGTAATAAAAAAGAAAACAAATAGGGGAGATATCTTATATGTACGAAATCAAGACGCAGGCATTTTTCTCAGCAGCACATCATCTTCTAAATTATGAGGGAGAATGTGAAAATCAACACGGACATAATTGGATGGTAGAGGCTTATGTAAGAGGAGATTTACTTGATAAAAGTAATATTCTGATAGATTACAAAGTACTTAAGCGTGAATTAAAAGCTGTTCTTGACTTGCTGGATCATAAAGATATAAATGAATTAGAAGATTTCCAAGGAGAAAGTCCATCCAGTGAAATGATAGCATCTTTCATTTACAAAAAATTAAAAGAAAAAGTTGTTCAGCTAAACAAGATTTCCGTATGGGAAACCCAAACATCATGTGCATCATATTTTGAAGAGGAATAAACGTAAATGAATTTTATACAAGCAATATTAATGGGGATAGTACAAGGTCTGAGTGAATTTTTACCCATATCAAGTTCGGCTCATTTGGTTTTCACATCAAACTTTTTCAAAGTCTTCAAAGGAATTGAAATATCTGCACACACCAATGAAGAAATATTCTTTGACATAATGCTTCATTTTGGAACATTAATAGCTGTTTTAATATTTTATAGAAAAGATATAACTGAAATAGTTAAATCGCTTTATAACGCGATAAAAACAAAAAATTATTCAAACAACAGTGCAAAATTAGGTATTTACATAATACTTGGCACAATAATAACCGTTATAGTGGCACTTCCTATGGAAAAAATTGCTGAAAAGTTAGTTTATACACCCGCAATAGTAGGTATATTATTATTTTTCACAGGGTTCATATTATTTTATAGTGAATATCGTTCGAAAAAAACTGCGCAAAAAACAAGCTTGGATTTAAAATCTTCAATAATAATCGCACTGGCACAAGGGATTGCTGCATTACCCGGATTTTCGAGATCCGGCTGGACAATAGCAGCAGGTCTATTCAATGGACTTGACAGATTAACTGCGGCTAAGTATTCATTTTTACTGAGCATACCAATAATTTTAGGAGCCTCAATGGTTTATCCTTTCATTAAAATTGATCTGCACGAAGCACTCACTTTCAATTGGGAAGCCATTCTATGCGGGACACTTGTATCCGGACTTGTCGGGTATATGTGTATCAAATATTTTATACAATTCATTTCTAAATTTTCATTAGTAATATTCGGATATTATTGTGTTATAACCGGACTATTTACAACTATTTTCTTTACTTTTTTCACATAAAATCATGTAAAAAAATGTAAAGTAAAAATAACAGGATGGCAAAAAAATTTTTGACATGATTTATAAGAATATCAACGTTGCGGAGAAAAAATGATTTTATCAGTAGGGAATATAAACAATAATGTAAATTTTCAAAAGTCTGACGACAAAAAGCTTCCTTATGACAAAGATACGTTATTGAAAAATAACCTTATAACACGGACACGAATAGGCTTTGACAAATTTTCGAACGCGTTGACTTTATACCCTGCAAAGGGTTTAAAAGGTAACAGAAACTCAAATTTTTATGAGTTTTTGACAATGGGTACTGTCCCTTATATCATAGGTAGCATAACATTAATGTCCGTTTTTAACTCCGCAAACAAGCATTTTGCACCATTTGCGAGAACAAAAGCAAATTCTATCGGCAGAAAAATGGCTTTGGGAGTACTTTTTTACGGGATAATGAAATCAATTACAAAGTCTTTTGTAACAAAACCGGTAAAATGGCTTACTGGTGTTGATACGGAAGTCCCATATGCAAAAGTAAATTATGAACTTCCGGACAACGTTTACGACACTGATATTACAAGTATTGAATACCACAAAGCCTACGAAAGCAAAGATTTTCCGCGATGGGACTTATTTTACAAATCCGAAGCACACGGTGAAAACAGAAATGAATACTTTGACAAAGTTGCCCAGAAAATTGGTCTGGGTAATAATCTCAAAGACTCTGACCAAGAAGTTAAACCATTGATAAAAGAAATAGCAATAAAAACAGATCTGGCAAAAATGATATCTTCATATCTATGGGCTGCAGTTGGTGTAGCTTACGCATTTCAACCACATTGGGAAGATTATTTTAATGTTGCAACACTTAAATTTTGGGATAAAGAGAATTTTAAGCATTCAATTTCAATACTAAAAGATAGTGCAATAAAAAGCGCAAAAGAATTTATAAATGGACCATCCGAATCAAAAGGTATAGGCAAACACGCCGGTAAAATTTTAATTTCAATAGCAGCACTTTCTTCAATTGTAGGGGTGATTAACGCGGTATCTTCATCCCACCAGCCCTCCAAACTAGATGCAGATAATGTAATTCAAAAAGATAGTAAGTATGTGGTAAGTTAATATGAGACCGAATTTAATTCAAACATATATGAATAATAACAATTCTCAGGTTCCGCCAAACAAAAAGGACCGCATACTTAATATTGACTACGTACTTTCAAACAGGACATTTATCGAACCTTTAAACCCTAAAGGGCACCTGATAAATAACAGTATTTTAGAAGCTCCGGCCACAATATCAAAAGATTTATTGTACGACTTTAAATCACTTAAAAAATCTGTAAATGGCACTGCAAATGATCACGAATTAGGTAAAGTTAATGATATAGGCATGAAACTAGGGGGGTTAGCAATAGCCGGTTATTTAATGACCAGAAAACAAACACCTTTAACAAAAGCTATGGAACTGGTCGGTATGGCATCTTTCTTCGGGGCAATGTCCATATGGCCTAAAATAGCTTTACAACTACCTGCAAAATTAATCCACGGATTTAATATTAGGCAAGAATATGAGGACAGCTTTGGAAGGAAAAAAATGTTTTTCCAAGACCCGCAATATATTCCATGGGATTTAATAGACAATAAAAGTATACATAAAATCGGCAACTGGATGGGAATACCAAAAGATATTGAAAACAGACGTGAGCTTATCCAAGAAAAAATGCGAAAAACAGCAATCCAAAATAACACTATGTGGATGCTAACAGCAGGATTTGCAACACCAATATTGAGTGCTGTTATTTGTAATGCTTGCGAAAAACCACTTAAAAGTTATCTCGGTAATATACGCTCCAAACAAGCCGATAAACTTATCACAAATTTCCAGTCAGAGTATCCTAAACATAAAAATAATGCCATTAAAGACAAATTAGAAGTATTATACTCAATTAACCATGATAAAGAATTGAATCCGCAATTAGTAGACGAAATAAAAACAATTATAACGTCCGACATTGACGGAGTAACGTCTGAAGCTATAAGTAAAGATCTTGATAATTTGTTAAAATTAAATGAAAAGCAATTTACAATAAACAGTAAAGTTGTAGAAAAAATTATTGAAAATACTAAAAAAGAACTAAAAAATACAGTTCCTGGTGAAAAATTAGAAGAAATTATACCAAATCAAGAAAAATTGACTGCACTAATAGAAAAAGAAAACTTTTTAAACAGACCATTAAACGGAAATGAACTGAAAAAACTGCTGGCAAACTTAGGTAAAAACATAAAACAAAATATAAAAAATTACAACATAAATAATCCTAATTCACAATTAAATGAACAACTTATTTTAAATAAGCTTATAAATCGTAAAATTTCTGAAGGTCCGCTAACAACGGCAATAATGTCAAATTCCGTAAACAGATTTAATTCAGATATAATGTCAAATTTAAAAAACATCGTTAATGCGCTTAATGATTTTAAAGCTAAGAATATAGTACTTGATGAATATGTATTTTTAAAATCAGCAGCCGCACCAGAAACAGTAGTGGCAAATGCTTGGAATGAAGTTATTGAAAGCATTCCTGACTTACTTAACATATCAACAAAAGAAATAATAAACGCT
>CALUQI010000075.1 GCA_944322875.1 Candidatus Gastranaerophilales bacterium | reverse complement strand
AGTTCGTCTCTCCGATCGTACATATAATCTTTGTCTGTGTATATTTCACCTACTGTACTGTCTGTTTTGTAGTATTCTTCAATTTTCTTTAGTATTGAGGCTTCTGATGAAATTACCGGTTCTATTGAGCATTCGGCACTTTCTATTATCCTGTCTATTGCAAATAAATCCAGTGGATCTGCCATCGCTACAGTTAATGTTTCTTCTATTTTAAACAGTGGTATAATCTTATACCTTTTAGCATCAGAAAAGCTTATATAGTGAAGACAGGTGCTGTCAAGAGAATAATCATCCAAATTTACGTATGGAATATGAAGTTTTGCTTCTAAAAATTTTAACAGTGAATCTTCAGTGATGACGCCGGAATTTATCAGTGCTTGACCGATATTTATATTTTGTGCCTTAGAAATTTCTTCGGCTTGTTCTATCACTTCATATTGGATGAGACCTGCTCGTACCAGATCATATTTGAGTTTTTCAAGTGTTTTGTTTGTTACAGTTTCCATATTATTTTAGGTACTCATTGACTTTTTCAACTACTTCATCAAGATCAAAAGGCTTTGTTATATACTCATTGGCACCCGTTTCTTCGCCAATTAATTTATCCCCTTCTTGTGACCTTGCCGTAATCATCAGGATTGGAATGTTTTTGTATTTGTTATCATATTTTAACAACCGACTTATCTTGTATCCATTTATTTTTGGCATCATCACATCCAAGATGATAAGATCAGGAACAATTTCTTTGGCCAATCTAAGTCCGTCTTCTCCGTTATAGGCACAGTAACATATGTAGTCTGCTGCTTCTAATACAAATTTCAGACTTTCCACTATATCTTGTTCATCATCTACTATAAGTATTTTTTTCATACAATCTCCTTGCAATATTATAACATATCTTTCTGTTGTTAATATCAATTTTACAATTCGTAAAACTCAAATAAATTGAAATTTTTTATGTTACTTAATACCCACAGGTTCTTTTAAGGCAGAAATTGCGCTAAGCGGAATTGCAAAGTAGAATCTTGAACCTTTGTTTAATTCACTTTCACACCAAATAGTTCCATTATGGGCTTCCAACAGTTGTTTTGCTATAGGAAGTCCGAGACCTGAACCTCCGGCTTTTCTTGAAAGTGAATTTTCTATTTGGGCAAATTTATCAAAGGCACGATGAAGATCTTTTTCTGCTATTCCTATTCCTTGATCTTCTACGCATACAACGATATAATCTCCCTTTAGTTTTGATAAATCTTCGGCAAAACAATTATTGGATGTTATTTGAGAAGCATTGGCAATGTGTGACCTTATAGTTATGGTTTTTCCTTCTGGCGTAAATTTTATTGCATTAGATACAAGATTTGTTAATACTTGTTCAAGTCTTTGAGAATCTGCGTATACGAAAGGAAGATTAGGAGTTTCTTCTGAAATCAGATTGAGACCTTTATCTTTTGCAACTACGGTGAGTGACGTTTTTACATATTCAATAACAGAATGAATATTTATCATGGCAAAATGATAATCCATTTTACCAGCTTCTATTTTTGAAAGGTCAAGTAAGTCATTTATTATCTCTGTAAGTCTTTGAACATTCCTCTGGGCCATGTTTAAAAATTTTGTTCCTGAATCATCCACCTCTCCGCATTTTCCCGAAGATAAAATGTCCAGTGAGTTTTTTATTGCTGTAAGAGGAGTCCTTAATTCATGAGAAACTATAGAAATAAATTCAGACTTAAGTCTTTCAAGTTTTTCCAGTTTGTCGTTTGTTTCTTTAATCTCCTGATATAAAGTAGCACTCTTTAACGGTAATGAAACCTGTTGGGCAATTGTTTGAAAATAGGTCGCATCATCAGAGGTAAAATGTGCTTCTTTAAAAATTTCAATACATCCAAAAAAGTTGTCACCCAGGCTTATTGGGGCAAACATATTATCATATCTGAATATGGTAAAAGTGAATTTTTTACCGGGATATTTGATTGTTTTTTTTACTTTTAATGTGTTAACATCTATTTCAAAAGGTGGTTTTTTATCTTCAAATAATGATTTGTAATTCAGAACAGTTCGCAATTTTATTGCACTTAGAAGCTCATCTGAAATTTCGTACAATGAATTTAGAATCAAAACAGGCTGTTCTTCTGTACAAAATGCCAGTGTACAAGTTAAATCAAAGCTTAATGATTTATCCATACCTTCAATCATATAATTTACGAGTTTTTCCTTGTCTAAAGAACCGGCAAACAGAGAGCTGGTACTATAAAGTACGTTTAATCTATATAGGCTTTCCGCAAGATTTTTGTTTGTTTCGTGAAGTTGTTCTAAAGCACTTTTTGTTTTTATATTTGCGTTGACTATTGAAGAAACCAGACTTTCTGACATGTCTTCAGTGATAAACGCATTTATGTATTTTGAAATTTCTTGTTCTACAATCCCATTTTTTACCAGAAGTATAAATGCAGTAGAATCTGCAGCTGATTTAAGTTTTTTTATTAAACTTTTTACGTTATTGCGGTTATTATCAAAAATTATCACATCAGGAGGATTAATTTCAATAATATCAAACACAGTTTTTTCATCGTCAGCCGTTGTAAACTCAAATGGTTTTTTGTCGAAAATGTTAGAATATTCCCTAATTTTTTCTGTTCTGTCTGATATTAATAAAACTTTGCCCATAATATTAATGTTATTATGGGTTTTATTTTTTTGCAAATAGATTAATTTTGTAAACCTTGATTGTTTATAACAGATTTTGAAAATTAATTTTATTTAACAAAAATCTTAAAAATGCTTGCAAAAAGATATTTATGTAATATTATTGTAACCAGCCGAAAGTTGTAGGCTTTGGTATGCCTATGATTTTTTAGTTACTTAATAACCAAAAGGAGATAAGAAAATGCCAAAAATGAAAACACACAAGTCTGCTGCAAAACGTTATAAGGTTACGGCATCAGGCAAAATCCAAAAAAGACAAGCAGGTATAGGCCACTTGCTCCAACACAAATCAGGATCAAGAAAACGTAGAATTTTCAAGATGATCGGTGTTTCTGAGTCACATTTAAAGCTGGTTTCCCATGAGTTACCATACAAGAAGTATTCAAGATAGGAGCAAAAAATGAGAGTAAAACGTGGTAATGTTAGTCGTTTAAGACATAAGAAAATATTAAAGCTTGCTAAAGGATTTAAAGGTGCAAGAAGCAGAATATTCAAAGTTGCTAATACAGCAGTGATGAAGGCACTTAAATATGCTTACAGAGATCGCAGGACTACAAAACGTAATATGCGTCGTCTTTGGATTGTTAGAATTAACGCTGCTGTGAGAGAACGCGGTATGAGTTATTCGAGATTTTTGAATGCATGTAAGAAAGCAAATGTAGTTGTTAACAGAAAAATGCTGGCTGAATTAGCTGTTAATGACAAAGAAGCTTTTGATGTTGTGTTTGAAACCGTTAAATCTGCTAAGTAGTTTTTTAAATCTATAAAAAAGACATTCTGTAAAGGATGTCTTTTTTTTAGTAATATTTTCATTGTACAATGCTCATATGGTTAAAAGCGCTTATATACATATTCCGTTTTGTAAATCAAAATGTAAATATTGTTCATTTATTTCATCTGTTTTGCTTGATTTAAAGGAGGCATATTTATCAGCTTTAATTGAAGAAATTAATTGTTTTTACAAAGGTGAAAAGCTTGACACAATATATTTTGGAGGTGGAACGCCTTCAGTTTTAAATTCTGAAGACTTTAGCAGGCTGCTTAATTTATTTAATTACGATAATGAGACTGAGATTACCATAGAAGTTAATCCGGATAATCTGAATTTGGATTATATGAAAGATTTGAAGTCTATTGGGATAAATAGAGTTAGTATTGGTTGCCAAACATTTGATGATAATATATTGAAATTAATAGGCAGACGTCATAATTCAAAACAGGTCTACGATGCAGTTAGTTTTTCTAATAATGCCGGGTTTACCAACATAAGTTTGGATTTTATATATGGGCTGCCCAGCCAGACTATAGAAGGTTTTGAGTCTGATTTAAAAAAAGCAATTTCTTTAAAAGTCCCACACATATCTCTTTATGGCTTAAAAATAGAACCAGGGTCATATTTTTACCTAAATACGCCTAAATCCTTACCGGATGAAGATATGCAGGCTGATATGTATTTAAAAGCTCTGGATATATTGAAAGAGTTTAATCATTATGAAATAAGCAACTTTGGGCTTGTTTCAAGACACAACATAAACTATTGGAATAATAATCATTATTATGGATTTGGTTTGTCTGCACATGGGTATGTTGACGGTATTCGTTATTCTAATTCAGTAGATTTGGATTTTTATATAAAATATCCCAAGAGGCATTATTGTGAACACTTATTGTCAATGCAGGAAAAACTTGAGGAAGAAATATTTTTGGGATTTCGAAAGATTAAGGGTATAAACATACAAAATATAAATAAAAGATTTAATATTGATTTCGAACAAAAATATGAAAAAGTGCTTTCGAAGTATAAAGATTATTTCGAAAAGTCACAAAATTACTATGCATTGAATACTTCCGGTATTTTAGTAAGTAATGTTATCCTTTCGGAGTTTTTGGAATAAAAAAGCCTCCGGATGGAGGCAATTAATTTTATTTTGCTTTAGGTAAAAAACTTTTGAGTTTTTGGAACACTTTTTCATCCATAAATTCGCCGGCTTTACCTAAGTAATGTTTTGCTTTGTCTAATATTTTTGCATTTTTTAGTTCAGCGGCATCAAGAACTTTTAATAATCCTTTATTGTATCCGACAGTAACTGCCGCAACAGCAGCGGCTGCAACTCCAACGATCCCCAATGCTGTAAGCCATTTTTTAGATTCTTTTTTTGATTTTGCTTCAGGAACTACATTAACAGGATTTGAATAGGCACCCGGACGGCTTAAAGGATCTTGTGAAACTGAATTGCCAGATTTGAAACTTAACGCAGAAATTGGACTTATCATAGAAAACCTCCTTGGAAAGAATAAATTTATATTACACACCTACATATTAAAACCTTAGGACTATTTGATTTTGACTTGAAAATAAAAACTTTTCAACTTTTGTTACAAAAATTTACATCCAAAATGGAATATTTTTCCATAAAGTGTAATCTTATATTATGTGGGAGAAATTATTATGAATCAAGAAACTTTAATTTACGTAGAAGAAAAAGACAGAAACGAGGCATCACGTTTAGCCGGAGGATTTGCGTTAGATGATATTAAATCCAGGGCTTACGTTAATGCATTAGGTGCTGAGTTGGCTATGAAATATCTTTCTCAAGAAAATATAAATGTTGATAATGTACGCAATTTACACTCTATTCGAAAGATTCTTGAAGAATTTGATATTGCTGATGTTATCTTGCCCAATATACATATTGATGTAAGAGTTGTTTATGATGAAAATTTAATATTTGTTCCCAAAATACATTTTGAGTATAATATTACTCCCGATATTTATCTTGTTTTGTTGTTGTCTGATGATAGTTCGCATGCTAAATTTTTAGGATTTTTTGAACCAAGGTTGATTAATAAGAATAATGCGAATAAGGATTATTACTTTTTAGAAAAAGAAAAATTGTCTAACCCTTATGATTTAAAATCTTATATAGAAAATTTTAATGGAAATACTACTGAAGCCTTGTCAGAAGATGTTTTTGAAAATGGGTGCAGGTTAGCTGTCTCTTTTATTGATCATGATATATCAGATTTTGATAAAAAAGGTTTATTAAGTCTGTTGTTAAAAAGTTCAACGCTTAGAGAAGAAATTATTGAATTTGATAACTTTGAAGTAATTTCGTACAATGTTGCGGCTTCAGAAAAATTTGATATTTTACCAAGAGCTACTGAAGAAAATGTTTCTGATATTAAAGATGAATTCGATTTGTTTGATGGCTCAGATGAGTTTTCTGGTTTTAATGATCTTATTCAAGAACCCGAAATAGTCGAAGATGAACTTGATTTTGCAAAAAATGCAGATGGTTTTGACGGTTTGTATAATAGTCCAGTTACTGTAAAGGATGAACAATTGATTCAAGAGATGCCAGAAGTGACCGAAGACCTAACAACAGATGTATTTGAGGAAGAAACTCAAGAAATACCGGAAATGACAGAAGACCTAACAACAGATGTATTTGAGGAAGAAACTCAAGAAATACCGGAAATGACCGAAGACCTAACAACAGATGTATTTGAGGGTGAAACTCAAGAGATGCCAGAAGTGGCAGAAGACTTAACAACGGATGTATTTGAGGAAGAAACTCAAGAAATACCGGAAATGAC
>CALUQI010000074.1 GCA_944322875.1 Candidatus Gastranaerophilales bacterium | reverse complement strand
GAATAGTCAACGCAGCAACGACACCAATAACGGTAATAGTGATTAAGACTTCAGCAAGAGTAAAAGCATAACGACGACAGTTAACTTTGGCAAGAGATTTTGTAAACTCACAAAAATAAGACCTTGCAAAGTCAAGCGTAGAGCGGGTCTTGGCTACAGCCCCCCCCCCCATTTAAGAAAGTAGACACAGTGCGTATTTTGCCCCATTTTAAAATCCTCCGAAAATTCTTTACGCAAAAATTATACCAAATTATTTTTTGATGGTCAATTGATTTATAAGTATAAGCTTTCGAATACTATTTTATAATGGTCTTAGCAAATTCCGGAACGCAATCTTACTATTGCTGCTCCCCAAGTCATTCCTGCTCCAAATCCGCATAAAATAGCTGTTTTATCATTACCAAGAACAACCTTGCCTTTTTCAACACCTTCAGCAAGGGCTATTGGAACAGAAGCTGCTGATGTATTGCCGTAGTATTTGATATTTGTGATAACTTTTTCATCTGTGTATCCCAATCTTTCTTGTACAGCTTGAATTATTCTTAAATTTGCCTGGTGGGGGATTAAATAATTTACTTCTTCTGCTTTTAATCCGGATTTTTCTATAATATCTTCTATGTACGGCGGTAAAATTTTCACAACAAATTTATATACTTCTTTGCCGTTCATGTGGATAAAACCGTCTTTTTCGCTGCAAGGTGCAACCAACGGACAATTTTTACCTACATTGTCTTTGTATATGAGCTCACCAATTGAACCTTTTGCTTTTATGTCTATTGATAGTATATCATCTAGACCATCTTCCGATGCAGTAAGAACCATTGCTCCCGCACCGTCACCAAATAAAATTGATGTGCCTCTATCTGACCAATCCAAATATCTTGAATTGTTGTCAGTTGCTACTATAAGGATATTTTTGTATATACCAGAATTTATAAAACCTTTTGCTACCTGCATCCCGTATATCAAGCCTGAACATGCTGCCGTTATGTCAAATGCTGGGATATCTGTTTCAATGCCCAGTCTTGATTGTATGTGGCAAGCTATTGCCGGATATAACTGCGGAGGTGCTGATGAGGCAGCTATTATTAAGTCAAGATCTTCAGGATTTATTCCCGATTTACCTAATGCCTTTTTTGCCGCTTCAAATCCCAGATCTATGGCATCTTCGTCACCAGATACAAGGCGTCTTTCTTTTATCCCCGTTCTTGTGTATATCCATTCGTCTGAGGTTTCGTACAATTTAGTTAAATCATCGTTTGTTACAACTGCTTCCGGTATACTGTATCCGACTCCGGCGATTCTTACCGGAATGTACTTATTTGTCATATTATTATTCCTCATAAAATTTAGCAATTTTTTCATTGACACCAGTTTCAACAGCTTCTTTGGCTACTCTAACTGCATTTTTTATTGCGTATGCTTTGCTTCTGCCATGTGAGATAACTGTTATACCTTTTACTCCAAGCAATAATGCCCCGCCAAATTCTTCGTAATTTATTTTTGAATATATGCGTTTCATGAAAGGCTTTGCTAAAAGCCCGATTACTTTTCCCAATAAATCAGCCTTGAACTCTTGTTTAAGCATTCTGAAAAGCATTTGAGAAGTGCCTTCAGTTACTTTCAGTGCAACATTGCCGACAAATCCGTCACATACAACTACATCACAAACACTCAAGAAAATCTCCTTTCCTTCAATGTTTCCAACAAAGTTTAGTTTCTCTTGATGATCTTCTAACAGTTTATATGTGTGTTGTGCCAGCTCGTTACCTTTACCTGCTTCCTCCCCTATGTTAAGAACTCCTACTCTTGGATGTTCTATGCCTAAAACATTCTTTGAAAAAGTAGAGCCCATAACTGCAAACTGATAAAGCATCTCAGGTGAACAATTGCTGTTTGCTCCTGCATCAATTACTACTATGGGTCTTTTTATTGTAGGAAGGGTTACAGCGATTGCCGGTCGGTCTATTCCGGATATTCTTCCAAGTCCGAAAAGACTTGAAGCCATTGCCGCTCCAGTCGAACCCGCTGCCACTACTGCATCAGAACTGCCTGTTGCGACTGCATCTACCGCTAACACTATTGATGATTTTTTCTTCTTACGAATAGCCTGACCGGGCGCTTCTCCCATTTCAATAATTTCAGCTGCATGCGTGATTTTTATGTCTAACTTAGAAGGGTCTATTTTTATTCTGCGTTGTTTGCCGGCTTTTCCGCAATCTGAATAAAAACCTTCTTGACTTATTTTGTCAAGTTCCTGTTCTATTCTGTCTTGCTTGCCTACCAACTCGAGCGCCACTCCGTATTCTTGTGCCGCCCAAACCGCTCCTGCTACAATCTCGTGAGGTGCATGGTCACCACCCATTGCATCTATTGCTATTCTTGTCATTTTCCCTCTCCTAAGTGTTTTTTATAAGATATTCAATTGTCTTATAAAAAATTATTCAGATTCTTTTTCTTCGTTTTTGGTTTCTTCTGTTTCTGCAACTTCTTCAGTTTCTGTAGATTTTTCTTCGATTGGTTTTACTTCTTCAACTTCTGCTGCTTTCTTTGTTGTAGATTTTGATTTTTTGGAAACCTTTTTCTTCTCTGTTACAGTTTCTACATAATCAGGTGATTTTATACTTACGGCTTTGCCTTTGTAATATCCGCATGATGTACATACTGTATGTGCTAATTTTGTTTCTCCACAATTAGGACATTTAGTGGTTTCAGGCTTTGTTGCCTTCCAATTGCTTCTTCTGTGTCCTTGTGCTGAGTGTCCTGTTCTTTTCTTTGGTACTGCCATTTTTCTTTCCTTCTTTTATTTTTACTACTTATATTTCTATTTTTATTCTTTTAAATATGTCCATTCGTGGATCGGAAATTTCTTCTTCTTGCGAAAATTTATCCTTCCCTTTACAATTTATACCACAAACTTTCTTGTTTGGTAAATTTAATATTACAGATTGATACAATAAGTCATAAATATCAATTTCATTTGCTCCGTTAAGATCAATTACAAATTGGCCCTCTTTTATTTCAAATTCTTGTCCGGACTCTTCCGATGACTCGATTAATGCTTGTTTTGCATATAGTTCATTTATTTCAAAATCAAAGTTGTATTCGTATTCTTTTAAACATAAATCACATTCAAGTAATACAGTTCCCTTGATTTTTCCCTGAACTTCTACAAAGTCACCCAGTGATTTGAAAGTTAAATCCGCTTTTATCGGTCCTTTAGCATTTATTCCGTCGATTTCTTCCTCGACTCGATATGTGATAGTTTTATCTTTTGATCCTTCCAAATCTTCTATTGACAGCATCATTATACATATTGCTCCTCTTGCATTGCTACCGCTGCAATTTGGTTAGATGCAAAATTTACTTTTTTTATCGGGCCACTTGTTTCTTTTTCTATGTATGTTACAGTAGATGACTTCATTGCTTGAATAAGTTCGTTATACAAGTCCTGCGGGTTTTCTACGTATAATACTAACGGGGCTGTGGAACTCTTTATGAAAACAAGTACCGATGTCCTTGTTTTTATGTTTTGCGGATTGAATTGTTGTGCCATTTTAGCCTCCTTCGTTACTTTTAATTATAATGTAAAAATCAGATTTATGCAATATGTTACTTAAATATATGTTTTGTTTATGATTGTATACAAAAATACAGAGGCATAATTTTGCCTCTGTATTTCTGTAATATGAATTTTATACTCTACTTGCAATTTTCATTGTGTTTTCGATAATTTCATTAAAACTATCAGCTTTTAACGATGCTCCGCCAACCAAAGCTCCGTCTATATCTGATTGTGACATTTGTTCTTCAATTGTTGATGGCTTTACAGAACCTCCATATAATATCCTTATGGAATCAGCTGCTTGTGATCCCGATATTTCTTTTACAACGTTTCTTATCATTTTTATTACTCGATTAGCTTCAGTTGAATCACATGTCTTACCTGTACCTATTGCCCAAATTGGCTCATATGCGATTACTGATTTTGCTACTTCTTCAGATGTTATGCCTGAAAGTGCCGATCTGATTTGAGTTGCTATATGCTCATCTGTTATTCCTGCTTCACGTTGTTCCAGTGTTTCACCACAGCATATTATTGGAATTAGACCTCCAGATAATATTGATTTTGCCTTTTTATTAATCATTTCATCTGTTTCTGAAAAATATTGTCTTCTTTCTGAATGTCCTATTATTATGTAATCACAACCTGCATCTTTTGCCATTTCTACAGAAATTTCTCCTGTGTACGCGCCTGAATTCTCCCAGTGACAATTTTGTGCCGCTATAGAAATTTTATTCCCTCCGCATCCGCAATCACATTTTATTGATTCTACCGCACACAAGGATGTAAATGTAGGTGCAATTATAACTGTAGGTAGTTGTGTTGCACTATAATTGTTTACAAATTTTTTGATGCCTTCAAATAATTCTTTTGCTTGGGATTGTACCAGATTCATTTTCCAGTTGCCTGCAATAATTGGTTTTCTTGACATAATAATATCTCCTTTTATTTCTTACAAGGAGATTATAATTTAAAAAAAAATATTAATCAATGTGACTTGTTATGCCTATTGATTTGTTATTGTCTATTTCTATCGTATGTCTTATTATTGCATGTGCCATTAATAGCATAAATGGGTTTATTTCGGTTGTCTGTGACATGTTAACTTTTGCTTTTGCTTTATCATTTTCTGTTTTTACTTCTTTTTCTGTGAAAGTTATTATTGAATTCATAGAATAATTTTTTTCTTCACCTTGTATTCTTAGAAGTAATTCTTCTTTTGGAAAATCTGAAGAACATTCTATTGATACGTGTACTGAGTTAGAAGTTTCTAAAATTAAAGTTACAAGAATGGTTCCATAATTGACTGTAGAAATTGTAATTGTTAAAATGCTATCGCTTTCTTCTTCATCATTTTTGCTTTCTACTTCTAAATCGAATCCTACACCTTCTTCCAGCGGAAGCCATGGTAGATATAAGAGCATAAGGATTTTTAAAGTTTGCGCCGGTTCATTTTGCGCTGCTGCAGCCATACTTGCATTTATGAGTCTTGCCATTTCTTTTATTTGTGAAAGGTCATTTATCCCTTGTTTTGACGCAGTTGCCATGGCAGTTATGAGTTTTGTTAATGCTTCTTTGCCATTTGTTTGTATTAATTGTGCTATTTGGGCAAGGCTTATCATTCCGTTAGGAGAGAGTGCTAGATTTTTTATTGATGATTGGAGTTGTGTTGCCAGTTGGGTTTGAATTAATGTTTGGATTTGGTTAGGTGTTGTCAGACCTTGTAGCTGAGCAAGAATTTGTGCTTGCATTTGTGATAGAGCACTTTTTTGCGCTGCTATATGTTGAGAAAACATACTATTGAATTGTGTTTGTGTCAGACCTTTTTGAAGCATGAATATTAATTCGTTAAGGTTTCGCGGTAACTGCATGATTTCTCTTGCATATACTGCCATATCAATACTTTGAAGAGTGTTCATTTGTACATTAATTTTACCGGTATTAGCTTGAGGCAGAATATTTTGATTTAGCGTCTGAGCAACAAAACTTTCTTCGGCAACTGGTGAATTTAATGGTTGCTGACGGTTCACAAACATAGTTGTGTTTGTAAATTTCATTAGCATACGACCAAGATCAAAATTGTTCATACAGCTATTTTAAATGATTTTTTCATAAATGTCTATATTATTCGCCCAAACAGATCATGCTGCTACTTCCATCTCTAACGTAACTATTATGAGTTGTTGTGTATGTTGCTCCAAAGTAACGTGCATAGGAATATTGATTTGTCCTATCTTCATTTGACCATAGATAGAACCATCCGCTACTTGAAACAGATAAACCTATTTTGGCCGCTTTTTGGATATCTATGTTAGCATTTGTCCTACCTGTTTCAGATATGGGCTTGTCGTAAATTTCATTTGCAATTGCAGTAAGTTCAGATTGTGTAGGCAATCTGGATCCCATATCGTGGCAGGTTTTGACAGCACCCGCCCAGTAGTCTGTTTCATAATAGCACCCAGAATTAATTGGGTATCCATCTAAAATCATTTGTTCACATTCTGTTTTTGATACAGCGGTATTTGTTATAAAGGATGTAAAGCAAGTACCATCAGAGAGTTGAATAGCACAATTTTTACCTCCAATAGATGCAACATTAAGACTTCTTAGATCTTTAGATTGCGTATTAGGTTTTTTAAAACCTGAAGTATCGTATAGAATAGCTAAACAATCAGTTCCGATGCCTGTGTCAGAAACAGTTACAACATCAGTTCTGTAAGGGTCTTGCACGCATTCAGGATTGTATGCAATAATGCCTGAGACACCGTCACCGAATAATACGCCGACAGTATTAGTATTCCAACCTTCAAGTCCGAAGTTTTTTGCATTTAT
>CALUQI010000073.1 GCA_944322875.1 Candidatus Gastranaerophilales bacterium | reverse complement strand
TCGATCAAGGATACGGAATAAAAGGCTGCAGCTATGAAGAAGACCATTGGGCTTATGTAGTTAAACAATGCGGAGGGGTTGATAAAGTACCAAAAGTAGAACAGCTAAAGGCGCTTTCAAATTATTTCAAAAACGGGACAACAGTTGACCTTGATAAATATGAAGAATATAATTTCAACCGAAATGCTGTGTGGGCAGGTGATGAAGATAATGAAGCTTATAGTTTTGTAGTTGGACTGGCATCTGTAACCACGCCAGTTACAAGAATGTACCGAAGATATAGGAATGCGCAAGCTGTATGCATTGTTGAATAAACTTTGGAAATCAGCTGAAAATAAACAATACTTTCCGGCAATGAAAAATATATCTCTATGGTTTATTCTATAGAATATAACCATGGAGGTATAAGTATGAAAAAATTTTTTTTATTAAGCATAATATGTCTTTTAACTCTTCCAGCAATTGCTTCGTGCAGCCTTGATGCAAACGAACCATGTACTGCAACATTATTGGAAGATCCGACACTACAAGAAAAACTGGTACCTGATCCACTTGAAGAAATGAAAGAACCTGACGCATTTCAAACAGAATATCAAAAACCATATTACGATATGCTAATTAACACAACACCACAAAAAGCTACAAATAACTATAACTCTAATTGTCAATTTGGAATCTGTCTCCCAGGCTCAAATAACGAAATGGAAGAAGAAATTATTGAATAAGACAAATGCCCGCTTGAGTAAAAGCGGGCAAATTATTAATTTTTTGTTTATTTTTCGCCGATTGATAAAAAACGATGTTATAACAGAAATATAATAAGTAAAGGAGATAAAATTATGGCAAAGACAATAGGTATTGACTTAGGTACAACGAATTCAGTTGTTGCCGTTATGGAAGGCGGTAAACCTACCGTTATAGCCAACGCAGAAGGTTCACGTACAACTCCTTCTATAGTTGGATTTTCAAAAACAGGAGAAAGACTTGTAGGACAGCTTGCTAAACGTCAAGCAATTCTTAACCCTGACAAAACAGTCGCTTCAATAAAAAGACACATGGGCGAAGATTACAAAGTTAATATAGACGGAAAAGATTACACACCTCAAGAAATCTCCGCTATGATTCTAAGAAAACTTGCAGACGATGCAAGCGCTTACTTGGGTGAAAAAGTTACATCTGCAGTAATAACAGTCCCTGCATATTTTAATGATGCACAAAGACAGGCTACAAAAGATGCAGGTAAAATAGCAGGCTTGGATGTATTGCGTATAGTAAACGAACCCACGGCAGCTGCATTAGCTTACGGACTTGAAAAAGAAAAATCCGAAAAAGTGCTTGTATTTGACTTGGGTGGTGGTACATTTGATGTTTCAATTCTTGAAATCGGCGACGGTGTCCACGAAGTACTTTCAACTTCAGGCGATACACACCTTGGCGGCGACGATTTCGACCAAAAAATCATGGATTGGATGTGCGACGAATTCAAAAAACAAGAAGGTATTGACCTTAGAAACGACAAACAGGCAATGCAACGTGTAAAAGAAGCGGCTGAAAAAGCTAAATGCGAATTGTCTTCAGTTATGGAAACAAATATAAATTTACCTTTCATAACAGCAGATGCAAACGGCCCTAAACACCTTGATTTAAACCTTACAAGAGCTAAATTTGAAGACCTGAGCCGTGATCTTTTAAACAGATGCAAAACTCCTGTAGAAAATGCTTTAAAAGATGCAGGTGTAACAAAATCAGATATTAACGAAGTTGTTCTGGTCGGAGGTTCTTCAAGAATTCCTGCAGTTCAACAACTTGTAAAAGAATATACAGGTAAAGAACCTAACCAATCTGTTAACCCGGATGAAGTAGTTGCTGTTGGAGCTGCTATTCAAGCAGGAGTTCTTGCCGGAGAAGTTAAAGATATCGTACTCTTAGACGTAACTCCTTTAACATTAGGTATTGAAACACTTGGTGGAGTAATGACACCACTTGTTCCGAGAAATACAACTATTCCTGTTTCTAAATCACAAGTTTTCTCTACTGCAGAAAACAATCAAACAGCGGTTGATATCCACGTATTACAGGGTGAAAGACCTATGGCACGTGACAACAAGTCATTAGGTATGTTTAGACTTGACGGTATTCCTCCTGCTATGAGAGGGCTGCCGCAAATCGAAGTTACGTTTGATATTGATGCCAACGGTATAGTTAACGTCTCTGCTAAAGACAAAGCTACCAATAAAGAACAAAAAATTACTATCACAAATTCTTCTAACCTTTCTGAAGCTGATATTGATAAAATGGTTAAAGAAGCCGAAGCCAATGCTGCTGAAGATAAAAAGAAAAAAGAAGAAGCCGAAATTAAAAATAATGCAACCAGCTTAATTGGTTCTGCTGAAAGAATTGTAAAAGATTTTGAAGGTAAAATCGATCCGGCTGATGAAACTAAATTAAATGAACAAAAAGATGCACTTCAAAAGGCCATTGATGAAAATAAATCAGTCGATGATTTGAAAAAATTGTCTGATGAATTGCAACAAACAATGTTCAGTATTTCGCAAAAAGCTTACGAAGCAGTTCAAAAAGAAGGTGAAACTGCACAATCTGCTAATAGCGAAAATGCTTCAGCTGAAGATACAAAAGATGATGACGTAATCGATGCTGAATATACTAAAGAATAATAAATAATTTTATTCCGAACTTAAAAGGCAGGTTTTAAACCTGCCTTTTTAATAAATAAATATTGTGGATTTCTTTTTATTTGATATAATTGTATTATGAAGATTTTAGGCATAGATCCCGGTATGGCAATCGTAGGGTACAGTATAGTAGGTTATGACGGAGATAATGTAGAACTTCTCCACTCCGGTTCCATTCAAACATCAAAAGAAGACAGAGAATCTAAACGCCTTTTAGAAATTTTTAATGACATGGAGTCTATCATAGAAAAGTATAAGCCTGATGTAGCCGCGATAGAAAAACTTTTCTATTATAAAAATCAAACAACTGTTATGCCTGTTGCTCACGCTAGAGGCGTTATCTTGGCTGCACTGGAAGAATTTGAAATCCCAATTTATGAATATACCCCGATGGAAGTAAAGCAAGTTCTTACAGGATACGGCAGAGCTGAAAAAAAAGAAGTTGAACACATGGTAAAACTTGCCCTTGACGTGCCTGTATTACCAAAATTGGATGATACTATTGATTCTATTGCTATAGCTATATGTCATACAAGGAGTATTCATGAATAAAATTATTTTGAAACAAGCCGGTATTATAAGTTTTTTAACTGGTATTATTTTGGGAGTTATTACTTTAATTCCGGTGCTTGGCGGAATAGCATTTGGTATTCTGATGTGCTTTATTTCTACGGTTGTTATACTTTTTATGATTAAGTTGGAAATCCTTAAACTAAACTCAGTACAAGAAAGTTCCGTCCTAGGTGCTATTATCGGTTTTATAGCATTTTGTGGATTCTCTACAAGCTATGTCCCATTTATCATAGCACTTGCTAAATTATTTCAAATATATCCCAATTATGGAATATCAATGGCATTAAGCAATGCAAGCTTTGGAATTATTTTGATGTTAACAATTTTCATGGGAATACTTTGTGCCACTGTAAACGCCTTTTCGGGATTTTTAACCTTCTATGGAATAGATATTTGGAAAGTGGTAAATAAAAAAGATAACGAGCATTTTAAATTGAAATGAGGCAACAATGACAGAATTTATATCAAAAATAAGAACAATACAATGGATTGATACATACTCACGCATGGTAGATCAAACACTGTTTCCGGATGAATTTAAATATATAAACATAACAACCGGTCAACAAATGTTTGATGCCATAAAAAACATGATAGTACGAGGTGCACCGGCAATAGGAATAGCGGGAGCTCATGGCGTTGTCCTCTACGCTCAAGAACTTGGTAAAAAAAATCTTGCCCGTGATGAATTTGTTAAAGAATTACTTGAAAAAGCTGACTATATGGCAACCTCACGACCTACTGCCGTCAACCTTATGTGGGCAGTAGAAAAACAAAAGGAAATTATTAAGAACTCTAAATCAGAAATATCCGAATTAATCTCCGAACTTAAACAAAATGGTATAAAACTTGAGAATGAAGATATTGAAATAAATAAAAAAATCGGCGATTATGGTGCAGAAGTTGTTCCCAAAAACGCTACTATTCTTACACATTGCAATGCCGGAGCATTAGCAACGGTTGGTTACGGAACCGCTCTGGGAGTAGTTCGTTCTGCCTTCGCAAAAGATAATACTATACAGGTATTTGCTGACGAAACACGACCTCGCCAACAAGGTGCCAGAATTACAACTCTTGAACTTACTATGGATGGAATTCCAACAACATTAATAACGGATGGAATGTGTTCATATTTTATGAAAAAAGGAATGATAGACATGGTAGTTGTCGGAGCAGACAGAATTGCGGCTAACGGAGATACTGCCAACAAAATCGGAACTTATACAGTAGCGATTGCCGCTAAATACCATAATATACCATTCTATATTGCAGCCCCAATATCAACAATTGATATCAACATAAAAACAGGTGAAGAAATACCCATAGAAGAACGCGCGCACGATGAGGTAACTCATATTAACGGAAAAACAATATGTGCTAAAGGCGTAAACATTATTAACCCCGGGTTTGATGTTACACCAAATGAATTAATCACTGGAATAATAACTGAAAAAGGTATTTTAAAACCTGATTATAAAAAATCAATAGCTGATATATTTAAAAATCTGTAAGACTTTTTGCTTCATCTAAGCCTGCTTTTTGCAAAAAATCCGACAGTTCAAGTATTTTCTTATTTACTAGATAAGCTGAACCTCGGATGAAATTTTTTAAATTATTTCCGTCTCCCTTTGCAAGAACTGTTGATGCGCTGTCTTGACCTTGTGAAAATTTGAGAAATATTCCCTTGCTATTTTCATCAATAAGATTCTGTACTGACATAACCACTTTACCGTTAATCTCCGATATATCAAAAGAAATATTCGGATTAACAGATTTATCCATTTTGTCGGCTAATTCTGTACAAGCCTTTTGTACTACTTTTAGCGGATTTAACATTAGATTGGGTGTTTTGTATATTTTATCCATAATCATTTACCTCTTAAGTCATTAAAAACGTTGACTACTTTTTTTTTGACAAAATATTACAATTTTTTACATTTTTTTTCCAACTTAAATAAATTTTCGGCAGAGAGAATGTCCGAAATCCCGTCTGGTATCTTAGGTAATTGAGGAAATGGCTTATTTTTTTCTTCCGCTATTTTCAACGTTTTCCAAATTTTGGTAAGATATTCCCGATACAATTTATCTTTCTTATTACCTATAGAAACATATTGCTGCTTAATCTTATAAAATAAATCTTTTTGAGATTTGCTTAATTGACTTAAATCCGGTACCCCATTTGAACGCATGTCATATAAATAATGTTCAATCTCACCAAAGCGAGTAGTGTAATTTCCTCCGATTTGAAATTCAAATCTGGTATCGTTTAAATATAAATCCATATTGGTACGTGTATAACCGGCATTTTTGATTTTATTTAATACAACACTGCCACTAGGTTCAACTTCACTTAACAATCGCATATTATTGCCATTTATATAAGGATTAACACCGTTGCCTCTATAATTCTCGACAAGTGCTATCCTTATTTTTTTATTTTTATGTAAATCTCTTAATTTCTCCAATAATTTAGGTACATTTTTTAAATCATCTACTATAATTCTTGTACCATAGGAATCTCCGACTACGTTGGTAATTTTACCTTTTAAAATCCAATCAACAGCATCCTCAAGTGTCATTTCATTTATAGCTCTTGGAAGTTTTCCAGTTATTTTTTTAATATCTTTAACTCTGGATCCAAATACACCATAATCATCACAAATCGGCTTTAAAACAGGCTTTACAGCATCCTGCAAAGATACTGCAGTTTTCTTAATTTCTTTTGCAAGCTTTTTAATCCTAAATGGCTGTGAATTAAACTCTTTGAATGCATCCAAAAAAGTTCCCTTATTACCTCCGGTGGAATAAACCAATTTCCCGAAATCCTCAGATTTAACAGCTTTCATAAAAGTTCTGCTAATTTTTGCAATATTTCCCAAAATTATTTCCCCCTTTTTTCCCCTATAAACTTATAAAGGATTTTGGAATGGGAAAATTGCCTAATCTAACGAAATATTAACTTCACCTTGACGAAAAATTCTTATACTGTCTCCAAAAACACCGCAAACAGTGGATTCGAGCCCTTTACATTTACACCCGTAATCTTCTATAACCATATCGGCAAGTCCATTCATGTTTTCATACGCTTGCTCATAACACTTTGCTGAAAGTTGATGATAAATATTTGCACTTGTTGTCGCCAGAAC
>CALUQI010000072.1 GCA_944322875.1 Candidatus Gastranaerophilales bacterium | reverse complement strand
ACCAAGTTCGAACCCTAAAAAGTGTTGATATTAAAATAAAATAGACCTCTTTAGAGGTCTATTTTTAAAAATGGGGCGCCTGATGGGATTCGAACCCATGCATATCGGAACCACAATCCGAGGTCTTAACCGCTTGACGACAGGCGCCATCACATGTTATAGTAACATAAACATTATCTAAATCAAGATATTTGCTTAAATATTATTTCACTCAATTGAATAAAAATGTATAACAAAATTCATATTCATTACTCAAAAGAAAAATACATTCAAGATATTTTGTTAGAATAATAAAAACCTGCTTAATCATGTTTTTTCAACATCGCAAAAAGTTAAAAAAAACAATTAAAACTGTTTGAGAAAGTTCATATTTTTCGAAATAAAACTTTGCATATAAACTACAAACAAATCAAAAACCCTAACTACATATGAAAATTTTTATAAGATAAAATTAAAGCCCGACTCAACGGGCTTTTTTATTAACTTATTCTCTGAAACATATAACCTATACCACGAGCCGTCAAAATTAATTCAGGATTTGCAGGATCTGTTTCTAATTTTGAACGTAATCTTGAAATATGAACGTCTACAACACGAGTATCAATTCTATGATCAGGCGGATATGCCCAAACATGCTGTAATATTTCATTCCGAGAGAACGCCTGACCTGAATTATTAACCAATAATTCTAATAAGCTGAACTCCATACCAGTCAACCTTATACGCTCATTTTTCCTAAATACTTGACGACGTGCTGTATCAATTTTTATATTACCTGTAGTTATAACATTCTTAGTTACTTTACCTGCAGGAGCAACAGCTTCACGATTATTAGTTCTGCGCAATACAGCCTTAACTCTTGCTTCTAATTCTTTTGGGCTAAAAGGTTTGATAACATAATCATCAGCACCAAGTTCAAGACCTGTTATACGTTCAGATACATCACCTAAAGCGGTAAGTATGATTATTGGAACATCCGAGGTTCTTCTTATTTCACGAGTAACACCGTAGCCATCCATTTTAGGCATCATTACGTCCAACACAACTAAATCTGGGTTATATTTGTTAAAAGCATTAACAGCTTCCTCGCCATCCTGTGCTGTATAAACATCATAACCAGCCATCTTTAATCGAGTTTCCAAAATTCTTCGAATACTTGCCTCGTCATCAGCTAAAAGAATACGCTGACGATCTTCTGTTTCATTAGGCATTTCAGCATTTTCTGTCATAGTCTTTTCCTTACATTAAAAATCTACACACTATTACTTTAAAAAATATTACAAAATATTTATTTATTTGTATTTTTATAACGATATATTAACCTAAGTAAACAAAAATTGCAAGTACTTTTTCAATTTTTTTTATCATAATTTTCAATTTTTGGAAATAATATTTCTGAACTTTTCAAGGTCTTCAGCTGTATCAATACCAACAGGTGTAAAATCGACAACACTAGTTTTAATTTTCATACCATTTTGTAAAGCTCTTAACTGTTCAAGACTTTCAGAAAGTTCCAAAGAACCTTGAGGCAAGCTTGTCATTTTCTTAAGTGCTTCACGCTTATAGCCATATATCCCCAAGTGACCGTAAAAGGTAGCATGTCCTTCATTTCTTTCAAAAGGAATTTTTGAGCGGGAGAAATACAATGCATATCCGTTATTATCGACCACACATTTAACCAAATTAGGATTTTCTATATCTTTTTTATCTGACAAAACCCTTATCAATGTTGAAATATCAGCATTTTCATCATCTCTAACTATTCTGATTATAGCATCAATACTTTCAGGCGTAATAAGAGGTTCATCACCTTGAAGATTTACTATATAAGAAAACTCCGGGTGTCTATCAACAACTTCTTGAATTCTATCACTACCACAATTATGCGTATCCAAAGTCATTTCAGCTTCAGCGCCAAACATCAAACATGTTTGCATAATTTCTTCATTATCAGTCGCAATAATTATTCTATCAGCCAATGAAGCTTTCACGGCTTTTTCGAAAACCCACTGGATTATTGGTTTACCATTAACTTGAATCAATGGTTTTCCTTTCAACCTGCTTGAACCATATCTAGCGGGAATTATAATAGCAGTTTTACCACTCATACATTCCTCCTTTGTACAACAAAACTTGTCCATTGACACATATGATTTTCTTCTACTACAACCAACCCACGATGATTAATTGCATCCAAAACTACTTGTTTTTTTTCATCCAAAATCCCACTTAAAACCAATAAACCGTCTGGTTTCAATATATTTTTCAAATCTCCCATTATGTCCGCAAGAACATTATGCAATATATTAGCCAAAACAAAATCAAATTTGAGAACAACTTTATCGGCCGTATTCAATTCAAAAGAACAATCCGCTGAATTTTTGGCAGCATTTGCGACAGCAACCTCAATAACTGAAGCATCATTATCACAAGCATATGTATAGCTTGCACCAAACTTTTTAGCACAAATAGCCAAAATACCTGAGCCTGTGCCAATATCGGCGACTTGCATATCCTTTTTCACATACTTTTCAATAGCAAGCATGCATAACTGGGTTGTAGGATGCGTACCTGTACCGAAGGCACAACCGGGCTCCAAACGTATAATGATTTCATCGGGATTTTTTTTATATTCAATCCAGTCAGGAACAACCTTAATTTTGTCAGACACTACTGTAATATCCCATTTTTCTTTCCATTTTTTTGACCAATCTTGTGATTCTTTTTCAACCAAGGAGTAATCCCAAGACCCTAGGTCAGCATCAGAATAGCCTCTTGAAATAAAGGCTTTACGTATTTTTGATAAAAAAGCATCAACATCTGCCATTTCAGTCAAAAAAACCTTCAAGACACCTTCAGTACTATCAATCAGTTCAAGATCTTTGTAGGTTTCCTCTGCCGTAACAACACCACTACAAGGAAGGTATTCAAAACAAGCACAAGAAATAATATCTTCACATAAGGGATTTATATTCAAATTAAGCTCGTAGTATTTGCCCATTTATTCTAAAAAAGCACCCATTTTCCTAAATTTTTCATATCTTTGAATTTTGAGTTCACCACGAGACAACTTATCTAATTCACTCAATGCAGATAGAATAGTTCTTTTAAGCTCTTCAGCCATAAACTCGTAGTTGGAATGAGCACCACCAACAGGTTCCTTACCTTCACCATCTATAATACCGAATTTCAAAAGATCAGGAGCGGTAATTTTTAGTGCTTCGGCAGCCTCATTATTTTTGGAGGCATCACGCCACAAAATAGAAGCGCAACCCTCAGGGGAAATAACTGTATAATAAGCGTGCTCTAACAAATATACCTTGTTAGCAACAGCAAGACCCAAAGCACCGCCTGAGCAACCTTCACCTGAAATAACTGCAATAACAGGGACCTCAAGCTTAGCCATTTCTCTTAAATTTACGGCAATCGCAGCACCTTGACCTTTTTCTTCTGCACTAATACCCGGATAAGCACCAGGAGTATCTATAATTGTAATAATAGGTATGTTGAATTTGTTAGCATGCTTAAACAATCTCAAAGCTTTTCTATATCCTTCAGGCTGTGGCATACCAAAATTATACTCCAAATTTTCTTTAGTAGATTTACCTTTCATTGTTCCGACAATCATAACAGGTCTGCCATCAATTTTGGCCAAACCACCTATAATGGCACGGTCATCCATCCCTTCCCTATCGCCGTGCAATTCAACGAAGTCTTCGCACATAAGACATACATAATCCAAAAAATTAGGACGTTCTGGGTGACGAGCGATTTGCATTTTTTGCGAAGGTTTCAAATTAGAATACAGTTCTTTCCTGTAATCATCTGCCTGTTGTTCAAATGTTTCTATTTCTTTATTTAAATCCATACCGGACTCCAAACTTATTTTTTTTAGTTCTTCAATCTTCTCCTGAATTTCCATAATAGGCTTTTCAAAATCCAAAATTGTAGACATTATTACCTCAACATTAATTACTACCATACATCGACAAAATATTTGCCAAAGTTTTTTTCAACTCTTTTCGAGAGGAAACCACATCAACCTGACCATACTTGAGAAGGTACTCTGCAGTTTGGAAATCTGAAGGCAGTTTTTGTCTAATAGTCTGCTCAATAACACGTCTCCCTGCAAAACCGATCCTAGCACCTTGCTCTGCAACAATAATATCGCCCAATGTTCCAAAGCTTGCTGTAACACCGCCAAAAGTAGGTTCCGTTAAAAGGTTAATATATAAAATTCCTTCATCATCCAATCTTGAACAAGCACAAGAAGTTTTAGCCATCTGCATCAAACTCAAAGCACTTTCCTGCATTCTTGCACCACCGGATGATGTAATAGTTATGACCGGAAGACGCAACTCTATGGCTTTTTCAATAATTCTCGTAACTTTCTCACCAACTACGCTGCCCATGGAACCACCCATAAAATCAAAATCCATAATAGCAACAGCTACCTTGTGCCCGTCAATAGAAGCCAAACCTGCCAAAACCGCATCATCAAGACCAGTTTTTTCTTGAGCTTTTGCAATTCTGTCCTTATATGACTCTGTGTCGACGAAATCCAAAGGATCTGTAGGTTTAATTTCAGAGAACATTTCTTCAAAAGAACCTTCATCAAATAATTGAGCAATACGAGTACGGGCATTAATTCTATAGTGATAATCACACACCGGACAAACCATCATGTTTTCTTCTATATCAGATTTTAAAAGTTGAGCATCGCAATGTACGCATTTAGTCCACAAATCAGGATTTTCAACCACCTGTGCAGCCTTTGCTTCCAACGCACGTCGTTGGATTTGCGCCTCCTTTCGCTTTTCAAACCAATCTTGAACTGTCATAATATTCCCTTACATCTTTATTGTATAATCTTGTCTTCATTATACACAAAAAATAAAACTTATCAATAAAGTAGCAAATTTTTAAATTTTTATGTATTAAAATAATATGAAAATATACAAAAACCAACCGATATCTTTTGGAAGAATCAACATTAAACAAAATAACGGAATAAACTTCTTTTCAGAACTCATATGCAATGCAAGTGATAATAAACGTACAAAACATAGTGCTGAAATAATTAGAACAGATTCTGATTCTGTTTACAATATAAGCCTAATAGACACCAAAAATATAAAAAACGCATCACAATCTATTGTGATAAAACCCCAAAAAAAAATACTATACATAGACTCATTAAGTTCCAGCTGTGAGGACCAAGGGCTTGGCACCTGTTTACATTTAATCAACACAATAGAGATGCTTGAAAATGGGATTGAAAAAATGGCATTATTTTCAACATCAGAAGCAATCCCATTTCATACAAGATTTGGTTTCATTCCCAACAACGAATGGTTAAACGGACTTGGTGAAAACATAAAAATAATAGCAAAAGATAGCACTCCAGAATTAAAAGATTATTCAGATTTTGCAAAACAACTTAAAAGTTGTCAAATATCTCTTGAAACAAAAAGCGTTTTAGGAAACAGATTACTAAATGAATATACCTTATCTGCAATAAAACTTTATCCCAAAAATCAATTAAAAAAGTTATTCAAATACCCTACAAACATGGAACTGTCACTTAACGATATTTATAAAAATAAAGAAAAATATAATCTGCTATTCAAAAAATACAATATAGACTATAGTATAGATTAATCATCTTTATGCTTAGTCAAAAAATCACGAATATTTTCAGGTAATTTAACATTTTGAATAGTCAAATGATACTTTCTCAAATTTGCTATTGAATCTTGTTCATCTAATAAGTTCCTTTTAACAGAAGTTGTACCAACAGAAGAAGACAATTTAACAACCTGCTTATTCATAATTTTGATAACCAACTCATCAATATCTGAACCGCTAACAGAATACTTAGAAGCAATCTCTGAGACAGATGCTCCCTGAGGAAAAGTATATAACCAATTCAAAGTCAAAACATCGGAATTTGAAACCGACATAACACCTTTTTGATGAGGAGTATACATGATATCGTTAGAGAAAGGACTGTGTCCTAAACCAATAGCATGACCAATTTCATGCAAAATAGTATGAAAGACTTCCCCATCATCCATATAATCTCTATGTATAAGTCCATCAGTTAATCCAATACTAACTTCAGCACTGTACAAACGATTAGAATTGTCATAATTAAAATAACAATGACCCAATGCTTTCCTTTCAACACGTTTCCAGTCAATATTTATCTGAGATTCCAAAAGTGTATTAACCAAAACAAAAGAAACTCTACCTTTAGATGCACTTTGCCACATATCTAAAGCTTTTTTAACCATAGCTCGATATCTGGAATCCTGCCCTTTTTTTGAATAAAACTGCATAGGGGCTATATATACCTTTAACGGCATCTTACAGGTCCAGCGCATTATACGGCCATTACGCAAAGATTCTCCAAGATAAGTTTTTATATTCATAAAAACATTTTACAACATGCACAAAATATACGCAATCTAATAACAATAAAACATATTCAAAATATAAATATTATACTTTTTATTGCCAAAAATTTAGTAAAATGGTATAATTTTTGCGTAAAGATTATACGGAGGATTTGAAAATGGCTCGAAATACGCACTGTGTCTACTTTCTTAAATGGGGGGGGGCTGTAGGCAAGACCCGCTCCAAGCTTGACTTTGCAAGGTTTCGTTACTATAATTTAATTGGGTTGATTTATAGGTTTGGAGGTTTTATGAAATCTTTTGGCAAAGTTAAATATCGTCGTTATGCTTTTACTCTTGCT
>CALUQI010000071.1 GCA_944322875.1 Candidatus Gastranaerophilales bacterium | reverse complement strand
TTTCCTTATGTAATTCTTTACGGCATATATCAGTCTAAACTTTAGCTTTTTTATTTCTTTTGTTACATTTCGTTACAATTAGGAAGTGGGCTCAGGAAGGGGAGGAAGAAAAGTACAAATTTCCATACGCTAATTACGAAAAAATAAGGTGCGGAAATATCTATATTTCAACGCACCTTAAAAAATTATAAACTATATAAATTAGTTAAAAATATAATCTCTTAATGCATCAAGATTATGATCTCTTTGTTCTTGTTTTGGCTGAACTTTTGGTTTAGTGTCAGAAAATTCCATTTCCATTTTATATCTAATATTTGTTATATGAGTACTTCCATCCGGATTATACACGGTAAATTTAGCAGATTCCGGAGCCCCATATTCAACATCGATATTATTAATTTCTCTTTTTTCAATTAATTTGTTTTGTGCATCTCTTGCTTCAACTTTGGTTGGTACTAATGTATAATTTGCAAATGTATTTTTTTGTTCGAGCTTATTTGTATTTGCATTTGTAACTTTTTGTTCTACTAGAAATGGAACTTCTTTTATCAGATATTTATTTTCTGCCACATATTGTTCTCCATTTGCTGAGAATGTTGAAGTTTTTGTCCAAGTCCTTTGTTTATCACTTGGAGGAATATTTTTATTTGATTGTTGTTGGGAATTTGTTGCTTCTTCCCAGGTTATAGTATTTCCGTCATCAGGTGTTTCTGAATTATTATGCGCAACTGTTTCTATATTATTTGCTTTTGCTGGTGTTGCAGAAGTTATAACTTTACCTGTTCCCATTCCTGCAAGAAATGCTGCAGTTGTAATTAATGCACCTGTTTTTATACGTGAATTGGTTGTGCTTTTCTTTGTTTGATTATTTTCATTACGATTGTGATTATCTCTTTTAAATTTTGGTTGTGAATAGTTGTGATTAATTGTACTAGTTGAAAAACTTACTTTCATTTTGATACTCCTTATTTACCCTCGAGCCCACCAAAGCCCTCTCTATTATTGAATTTTATTATATTTTTAATTTGTATGTTTTTTTAATTGTTCAAATGCTGTATGATTTAAATTTTGAACCGGTTTATTTTGTGTTTGATTCATATTCATTGCCATATGTTGTTTATTTTGCATTTTTTCTTTTTTTGCTAATTCAAGTTTTTGTCGATTTTTAGCAGTAATTCCATATACAATTTTTGGTAAAACAACTCCAAGGAACACTGGAACAAGTACTAACGTATTCAGCATTTTTGGTGCAGAATTCAAACCTCTTGCTCTTTGCAGCATACCATTTATCTTACCGGCTTTTGCAGGTTCCATAAGTTTTTTAACAGCGTTGTCATCAAAACTACTTGCTATAACTTCCATAATTTTAGAATTTGCAGTTTTCTTATCTAGTTTAGAAATTGCATCAAAATCAGCAGCAGTTCCAGCGAATGATTCTTTTCCATTTTTCAATGACTTGAATACTTTAACTAAATTACCGCCACGTTTATCAATAAATTGAGTTAAGTTTGTTAATTGAGCCTTATTTTCAATATGACCATAAATAGATTTTAAATCCTTATTGCTGTACGGTCCTATTTCACTGAGTGGATTTATTATATCAAGAACTTTCTTGAACGTTGACATTTCTTTTTCCGGCTTATTAGTTAACACAAATCCAGAAGCTTTTTCATATGTATTAATCATTGCCTTTGACAAAATTGGAACACCAAATGTAACAGCTGTAGTTGAAACAATATCCCTTGTTAAAATTTCAGGTACTTCAATTAAGTTTTTCTTGCCATCTTCATCAATAGGTGCACGTTTTACAGCAGTATGAACTCTTGGTACAATAAGCCCGCCTGCCGCCAATGTTGTCATTAATAATGGAGTTAATTGGTTACCATCAAATTGTAACTGTTTAAGGATGTTTCCTTTAAATTGAACAGCACCTTTTTTATCAGTATTGGCTGTGCCGGCTTTATTAGCTATTGTTGTATTTTGTTTATTCTTTGGTTCCGGGGTGTGTTCATGCTCCGGATTGTAACATGCATTGTCCATTGCTCCTGGAGGTACAGGATTTAAAATAGTATATAATGCCGGCACGATTGATGTTGAACCGATTGTACCTAGAGATGCAGCTACAGTCGCAAAAATTCGTTTCGCAATTGTTTGTTTAGAGAATTTTTTAGCCGTTTCTTCTGTAAACTTAGTTGCATCATCACCTTTTATTGCATCAAATGCATAATTACGCATTGCTTCAATTGATTCATTTGCGCCATAAACATCATTATTAAGTTTTATTTTATTTACAAGTCCAAATTCAGTTGAATTTGAAGTATGGAAATCATTTAATTCTTGAAGCATATTTCCTTTGGTTTCAGAAATTTGCGCTTTTATAATATCTCTTTCTGATTGTATTTTCTTTGATTTTGGTTTGAAGATATTTGAAATTTTGTCTTTAAAAGATTTACCTTTTGCTGTTGTTAATTGAGACTCTAATTCATCAAGTTTATTAACATGAGCATATATTTTATCTATAAATTCAGATTTACCCGGAGCATTTGGGGTTGTTCCTTCTATCATTTTATCTAATGTATTACGATAGAAGTTTTCCTTAAGCACTTTAACTGTATCATTTGCTTTTTTATTCTTTACAGCTTCTGTAAAATTATTTCCTAACTTTTTAATTAAGCCTGTATGATTAAATGTACTCTTACCCATAAACTTCTTAGTAAGAGCAAAAACTAAAAATGGAGTAAACATCATTAATGGGCCGGATAAGAATTCTCTTATGAATACTTCACCTGCTTCTTTAAAATTCATATCCTTGAATTTTACATGTTTATCTCTATCACGATATAAACCTTCTCTTGTTCTTGGTACAGTCATACCAAGCGTATCTTGTATAAGAAAAGATGCAACAAATCCACCATTTTCAATAGAATTCATCGCTTGACCGGTACCATTTAATACAGCCGTACCTATACCTTTAAAATTTGTTTTTCCATTTTTAGTGTTCTTGTTTACATTATTATCGTTGACACTTAACCTTGTTGAATTTGAAATCAATATAACTTACCTTCCCTATACACGTCTTTATAAATAAAATAAGTTCATTTAGTCCATGAAATTGCTATTTTGTTACAAAAATTTTAGATATCGTTACAATACACTCTACCTTTTATTATCTTTTCAAACTTGCTTTTAATTATAGACTATTTTTTTGATTCTAACAAGTGTTTGGTTTACAATTATTCACAATCAAATATTTTTATCACCCTGTCTAAAATTCCGAGACAATACGATATGACCATTCCGTAGTTAGTTATAGGGATATTTTTTTTGTTAGCAATAAGTATTCGTGACAATATTTCTTTCCTGTTTGTCATGCAGGCGCCGCAATGGATTATCAGTTTATAACCACTGATACTTGGAAAGTCATGCCCTGATTTATATTCAAAATTTAAATTAAATCCGAGTTTTTTCTGCAGCAGTTTAGGGATTTTCTCTCTTGCTATATCATCTTCTATTGTATGATGAGTACAGCTTTCAAGTATAAGAACTCTATCATTTTCTTTGAGAGAGTCAATAGCTTTACAGCCTTGTAAGAAGGTTTGTAAATCACCTTTTAATCTTGCAAACAGTATTGAAAAAGACGTAATATCAATATTTTCTGGAACGATTTTATCAACCGTTTTGAATGCTTGAGAATCAGTTACAACTAATTTAGGTTTAACTTTTAAGAGATTCAAAGCTTTTTCCAGATTGTTTTCTTGAATAACCAGAGCCATACAATCGTTATCAAGAATATCTCTGATTGTTTGAACTTCCGGCAATATCAGTCTGCCTTTTGGAGCTTCTTTATCAATAGGAGTCACAAGTACAACTAAATCTTCTTTGTTTATTTTGTCGCCAAGAATTGAAGGCGGATTTATAAATTCATCCGGTAAAATTTTTATGATTGATTCGACGAATTTATCAACTATATTTTTATCATTAATGGATGATGTTTCAATAATAATATTGGTATAATCAAGCAGAATGTTATATTTGTCTGCCGGAATTTGTTCAATATCGTATTTATTGATAACAATTTGGTATGGTATATTAAATTCTTTAAATTTGTCAATCAGAGTTTTTTCATAATCGGTTAACCCATCAGAATCGATTATTAAAACAGCAACATCACATCTTGGTATAACTTGCAGAGTTTTTTCCAGTCTTAATTCTCCAAGTTCAGTGGAATCATCAATACCTGCTGTATCAAGAAACGTTACCGGACCTATCGGAAATAATTCTATTGATTTTTCAACAACATCAGTTGTTGTTCCGGCGACTTCTGATACGATTGAGATATCTTGTTTGGTGATAGCATTCAGAAAAGATGATTTTCCGACATTAGTTTTTCCAAAGATACCAATATGAAGTCTTAGTGATTTGGGTGTCTTAATCATAGTTAAAGCCTCTTGTAAAGAGTATAATATAAAAAACTTGATTTTAAAAGTTGTTCATGATAAATTAAAACTTGCGTTAAGGCTAGCTGAAATAAATCCTTTTCGCAACATTAAATGGGCTGCTAGCTCAGGTGGTTAGAGCGCACCCCTGATAAGGGTGAGGTCGGTGGTTCGAGTCCACTGCGGCCCACCATTTATAAAAAAGACAGGTACAAGACCTGTCTTTTTTAATTTGTTAGATGTGATAAAATCACTGAAGACGAAATGCGAATAATAGGTTTCTGGGACATTGAGACAGAGAAAAATTTAATAAAAAATCAAACAGACAGTACGATTGAGGCTGTTTTTTAGTATTGAGATGTATGGGACATTTTTTGTAATAGGTTTCTGGGACATTGAGACAGAGAAAATTTAATAAAAAATCAAACAGACAGCACGATTGAGGCTGTTTTTTAGTATTGAGATGTACCGGCCTTTTTTTGCACTCAAGTACTCTTTTCTTGCACTCTTTTGCACTCCATTTGTAAAATTTCAAAACCACATTAATGACACAAAAATTAAACACCATTTAAACAGTGTTTAAATATCGTTTAAATAGCATTCAAAAACTTCCGCCTGCAAAAATCCATTCACCCCTTCCTGCTCATACATTTACCCCAAAATACAACACAACTTCATTTTGTTGTATTTTGGTAAACTAAAATTCTTTTAACAATTTAGTGCAATTTTTTTGTACTACCGATAGAATATCTTTTCCGATTTTATTGTCAAAGCTGTTTATCACATCCTCAACAATAATTGGGAGGGTTTTGCACTGATTTTTTATAACTTTTTTTAACTGAGTAAAACTAATATCATTTTCATTTGCTAATTTTTCAAAATGCCTCAATAAAATCTCATCATGTTTATAATGTCCGCTGATTTTCATTGCCATTTTATTTGATAATTCAGGATAAACTTGAGAGCATAAAATATCGTATGCAGGTGCAAATTTTATTTCTCCATTGTCATAATGCAGTATAGAAAAATTCTTGCCATGTGCATCATTATTTCCTATCAAGTAATTAAAAATCATCAATTGAATAAATTGGTTAATTGCAACTGCTGGTTGAGATGTGGCTCTTAAAATTTCAAAACATCTTTTAAAATCAACACCGCCTTCGGCTTGATATTTGTATGCGCTTGGAATGTTGGAGGCCTGACAAAAATCTTCTTGATGGATTCTTTTTATTTTGTTAGCAATTATTTCTCTATCATATCTTTGAATTAAAAAGTATTTTGTCTTATTTGCATAACCGATTTTGACATCGGGAACATTTATGCCCAAAACTTTCGCGGTTTTTATGCATATAAATTCATTTTCAATAGTTTCATTAAATCCGTTTATTGCCGGTTTCAAAATATGGCTTGTCGGCACATTACTTTTTGGAATTCCTATTTGCCCGTCAACAACTATTACAGAGGTTTTATCCTGTGCACCGGCTAAAGATAAGCGCATATCTTCAACACCTGTTGCCAATGGTTTTTGTGGAAGTTCGTTTATCAATTTTTCAAGTGCATTTTCTGACAATGGCGTATAATCAATTTCATAGGTTTCTTGCAAGTATTTTGAAGGTGTTTGTTCATCAGAACTGTCAAAAAATGAAACAGCACCCGCACAGTCATAACCTATTGCTTGCAAAATTGAAAAATCGTTTTTTGGATTAATCCCGTATTTTTTCCCGATAGCAATTCTTGTATGTTCGCTTTCAGGCAGCAATCCGTTAAAAAATCCTCTGCATTGCTTATTATCAAAAGGGGCTTTTTGAATTGGCAAACACAAAGATAAGATTCTATCCGCATTGGTCGAGTATTGAAAAATTACGCCGCCATTGCCGTCTTTTTCTAATATTCCGATATGTTTATCATTCAAAAATACATTCAAAGAATTACCCAACATTTACCTCTTAAATTTTTTCATAAGGAGATTTTACATCTATTGTAATCCCCAATGCACGACAAACATTTATGACTTTCCCAATTTGTGCGGTTTCTTTCCCGTTTTCCAGGTCAACAAGAAACCTTACCCCGACATTAGCAGCAATCGCCAAATCTGCTTGTGTAAGATGTTGTTCCTTACGGGCATTTTTAATATATGTTCCCAGTTTTTTAGTATCTGTTATATTCATTTTTTACCTATCGGTAAAATTTTACAATATTTTCATAGAAAAATCAACATTTTTTACCGAACGGTAAAAAATACATACTTAGGAACAATTTTTACCGCATAATTTACCGTACGGTAAATTTTATTTTTTTAAATCAATCTCATCTTCTTGTGTTTTGAATCTTATAATGATCGTTTATTTCAACTGAAAACATTATAAAATATATATTTTTATGTTTGATTTATTGTATAATGTGGATAATATATTATCTAAATATTGACTTTTTAATAAAATTAGTATAATATATTATCTATGAATATTTTTTTATTTAATCCGAAAACTCCTAATGAAATTGCAAAAGAATTGGTTGAAAAAATCAAGCAGAAACGTAAAAAAC
>CALUQI010000070.1 GCA_944322875.1 Candidatus Gastranaerophilales bacterium | reverse complement strand
ACTTGAATACATAATCGTGTTCATCCATTCTTTGGAAATTATATTCATCAAATTTCCAAAATTTAGGATTGATTCCTTTTACCCTTACAATTCCGGCATCTTTTAGAATGTTAAGTTTTTTCTTAACTGTTTCGAGAGGTAAATCTACAAGTTTTGCAAGTTCTACTGATGTTATTCCATCTGACTTGTCGCATTTTTCAGGAGTCATAAACATCAGTTCCAAACCTACTTTTTTAAGGTCTTTGTCTTCATATTCCAATTCGTACTCGTACATATGAATATTTTAAGCAAATAAATGTTTTTTTTAATCATATTTATGGAGTAGAAACGATTTTTACGATTATTTTTCGTTAATTAATTTTTTCTGTATTAACAAGCGGTTTACTTTCATTAACGTAACCGGTCAATTGTTTTAGAGCCTGTTTATATGCATTAACTGTCCCGTTACCTCCGAGACATCCTCCAGGGCAAGCCATAACTTCAATTAAATTACCGAGTTCGCATACTCCGTTTTTAGCATATTTTTTCAAGTCTCTAATTGATTGCTTATCTAAACCGTTAATAACAACAGGATATGCCGGAATGTGTTCAGGTAGCATTGTTTGAACAGCTTTGGCAACACCGCCTGTCACAGCGTAATTTCTTGCTTCTGCAGAGGCTTCGGTATTAAATTCAATTTCTCCGCATTCGGAAACCTGAACTCCTAATGCTACAAACCAAGCACCTAATTCTTCGTAGTTTATAACAAAATCAACATTCGGGTTTTGCATCGCTTCTTTGCGTTTAGCATTACAAGGACTGAAAAATACCGTTACAGCATCCGGGTGTTCCTTTTTAACAATTTCAGCTGTGTAATACAAAGGTGTTTTGGTATCAGATCGGAACGGTTTCATTTCAGGAATATGTTTTTCAACTAACTCATTATATCCGGCGCAGCAGGAAGTTGTCATAAATTCAGCACCGGCTTCAAGTCTTTCTTCAAATTCTTTGGCTTCTGTTTTTGTTGTTACGTCTGCGCCCTGAGCTACTTCATATACATCTGCAAACCCAAGCTTTATAATTGCATCTTTTAGCTGAGTCGGTTTACAGGGTAATTGCCCCATTATTGCAGGAGCTACCATTGCAATTACTTTTTTACCTGCTTTAATATTTTTCAATATATCTATAATTTGGCTTTTCTCATGTACTGCTCCAAATGGACAAGCTGCAACACATTTACCGCAAGATATACATTTTTCAAAGTCTATTTTAGCATGTCCGTCTTCACCTTTTGCTATTGCTCCTACCGGACAAGCATTTTCGCAAGGTACTATTATTTTTGTTATTGCTTGATATGGGCAAACTTGCACACACATTCCACAATTTTTACATTTATCAGGATTGATAACGGATTTACCGTTTTCTATACTTATTGCTCCAAATTTACAAGTGTTTACACAAGGCCTTGCAACACAACCTTGACAAAGATCTGTTACGTAGATTCTTGATGGTACGCAACCTTTGCAGGCTGTTGTTAAAACAGTAAGAGGATTTTCTTCAGGTTCTTTACGTTCAAGTGATTTAGCTGCCAAGGTTGACAAAAGTTCGCTGTCATCTGCATCTTCAATTGACATCCCAAGACCTGCTACAGTACGGTCGCGGAGGATAGCTCGTTCCTTATGTATACAACATCTGTATGGCACTTCACTACCTTTCGGACGCATTGCGTATGGTATAAGACGTGTGTTTTCACAAAAATCATCGCCTAAATACGCCTTTATAAGTCTTACCAATATTTCTCGTTTTAAATGTGAAGTTTGTTTTGGGGTAGTATTCATTGCCATTTTTATACCTCTTACTATTCTTGAATAAACTATTTATAATTATGACATGAACATAAAATTTTTCCAAATTTATGCCAGTATACTTTTTAAAAATTTTTAACTGTTATTTTGAAAAAAGAGGTCAATTTTGACCTCTTTTTTAATTTAATTTTTCCTCGATGGCTTTTAAAACTTTTTCTACTGTAGCTTCTTTAATTACATCATCATTGACTTTTACATAAGGTGCTTTAGAAAATTCCCAGTCAATTGAGCATAAACCCAAACAAGGTACACCTGTTACCTCAACTTTGTCACCGTATTTTCTCGGTACCAGTTCTATTAATTCTTGTAAATTTGCCGATCCCATAACAAAACATGTAGTTCCCAAACATACTTTAACACTAACTTTTTTGTCCATACTTTCTTCCTCTCTATTAGCTACATATACTGTATGCTTACTTTTTTAAAATATTTGTCCTGAAGAACATTAGCTATTTTCTTTACTATGTTCTTACGTATTTCTATTTCTACCGGCAATGCCGGATCATAATGTGCTTGATTTAGTTTTGCACCAACCATGAAGTTTATGCAATCGCTATCTAATAAAAAGTTTACCAGTTTTCCTGCTGCGTTGTCAATATCTGTTGTATTTGTTTCAAGATATTCCAGAGTTTTAGTTAGGGTCAGAATTCCTTCAGTTACTAAGTCAACTCCTTCCATGTGTGAACAAGAAGGAAGTTTGCCAATACTGATTGTAGAATCCATTGTTATTGCTTTATTAAGTTCTCTTGATATTAGGTTAGCGGTTGTTCCTCCGCAAATAGCTTTTTTCCCGCTGAAATTATCAAACATTTTTGCATATTCTGCATCTTTAGATTGGTGATAAGGTGGTCCTGTGAAGATTAATGATTCTCTAGGTTCTCTAAAATATAATACACAAGCTGAAATATCATCTTTTGGATGCCTGTCCGATTCTATGTTTCTGGATTGATTTATAAGATATTGGGCAAGTTCTGAACTTGATATTGTTGGATTTTTTGATAATTTATCTTTTAAAAGAGCAATAAGTCCTTCGCGTCTAAGACCTAATTTCATCCTGCCGCTTCCCAATCCGGCCTGAGTTACACCATCTGAACAAAATACTAAACGGTCTTCTAATTTTAAATCTATCCTATAAACTTTCATTTTTCGGTTTTTAAATGTTTTGGATTGTATAATTTCATAATCAGGTTGAATTACTTCATTATTCCTTATCCATATGAATTCAGGGTTTCCTTCTTCGACAATTTTGGCATGTCCATCGTCATTAACGTCTATTGCCGAAAATGTTGAATAACTTATATGACGAACTTTGCACACAGGCAGTGAATTCATAACTATTTCTGCTGCTTTTTTTATTGATATTTGTTGATTTTCAATAAATCTTAAAAGCATAGTTGCTGTCATGCAGGATAAAATATTTGCTTTAATCCCACTTCCCAAACCGTCTGAAAGCACGGCTATCAAACGTGCTTCATCAGGGTAACGCTTTGATACGAAATGATCTCCATATGCATTTTGGTTATATTTTTTCATTTGACTACAGTCTATGTCAATGAACATTTAAGCCTCCGCATCATCATCTTTTTCGTCGTAATCATTGGCTATTGAACTTAGTAAGGTTTCGGTTTCAACCATATGTTCACCTAAAAGACACGCAATCTCTTGAACTATGGATATATTTTTGGTAATTACTTCTTGTGCTTTTTGTGCAATTTTTTCTCTGTTAGTTTCCGCCTGTGTTACGTCAGTTATAATCGCACCGACTATCTCATTTTCTTCAATAGTAAATGCACTTATGTCATACAGTCGGTTTTTTACGGGATAACGTTCTTTATGCAGGTCTTTCCCGGTTTTGAGTATTGTCTTGAAAATATCTGCAAAATCAATAATTCTATCTATTGCTGCGCCGGTCATGCCGTCAGGTCTTGATTTGAATATCTCATACATTTCTCCGGTAAACATCCTCATAAAACTATCATTTGCTTCAAGGATGTTCATGTTGTTATCAACCATTACTACCGCTGCAGGCATACAATGAAACATAGCTGCTGCTTTTCTTACTGCAATTTTCCTCATGTATGATACACACATTGAAGTCTCTGCATCTCCGTTTAATAACGCCACTGCCATGTCTCTGCAGGTTGGATATCCGCAACCTCCACAATTTAATTCATCATCAATTGTATGTTTACCTATCTTCTTTAGTGCTTTTAAAATATCTTCTATTGGATATGTTTTCTTTTGAATTTTTGTTGATGTATAATCCTTATCAACTACTACGGTTGCTTTTTTAGGGATTACGAGTCTGTGTTTTACTTTTGATAATATCTCTGACATGATTTTTATTCCGGCCTTTTCCGTAGAAATACAAGGCCCGCCGACACAACCACCTTCGCACGACAATCCTTCTACAAAAATTACCTTGTCAAGTTTTTCCGGTTCAAGATTTGATAATGATTTTTCAAAATTACTCAAACCGCATATGTTTATAAGTTGAATATTTTCTTTGATGCCTATTCTTTTAATAGTTTCATTCATCCCTCCGTCTATAGGATACAGTGAACCTTCGTGTGCACTGTGTGGAACAAAATGATTTTTACTGTCGACTGATAAGTTTGTGAGGTCTCCGATTTCTTCACTTATCCACATTTTTAGCTCTTCAAAAGTTATTGATACATCAATAAGATCTCCGTGGTCAGCTTCATTCTTTTTCCCTATGCAAGGGCCTATGAATACTATGGAAATATCTTCTCCGAATTTTTCTTTTAACATTTTGGCATGGGTCATTGCGGGTGAACCTATCGGGGTGATATTTTTTGTGAATTCAGGATGATAATGCCTTATAAAGTCTACTATTACTGGACAAGCACTTGATATAAAAAGACCTTTTTCTGCATTATTTAACATCTCAGCGGTTTTAATTGAAACTTCTTCCGCCCCCAATGCTGTTTCGGATACTTCCTTAAACCCTAATAATTTAAGTACTGAGATAATTTTCTCAGGTGGAACTTCAAAAACTCCGCTCCAAGATGGCGCCAATGAAACGTAAACATCTTTTTTTGAGAGCAATAATTTCTTAACTTTATCGATGTCTCCGCGTACACGTTTCGCTCCTGCAGGGCAAGCTTTAACACAAGCCCCGCAAGCTATACACCTGTCCGGAATAACTGATGCATGCCCATCTTCTATTTTTATTGCTTTTACGTGGCATTCTCGTACACACTTATAACAATCGTGGCATTCGTTTATTAATGTATATACCGGATTTTGTTTATCCATCTTTTCTCCTTAGGTGCATTGTTCTAAAATTTCTTTTAATTTTTCTATGTCAACACTATTATATTCTACGCCATTGAGATAAATATTGGGACCTTTTATGCATTTGTTTTCACAACGCATTCCTGCAAGTTCAATATTTGCATCCAGATTATTGTCGTTTATGTATTTTTCTAAAAATGCCAAATTTTCTTGGTTCCCACGTGCAAAACATGAACTCCCCATGCATACTGTTATATTTAGTTTTGTCATACTGTCCTCTTGATTTATATTTTAATTTAGTCTCTATTTTAAGGCAACTTGTTTACAAGATTTTTGAATATATTTTATCTATGTTCTTTAAAAATTCATCCTTATTAAATATCGCTTCAATTTCTTCTGTCAAGATAAGGTTAGTGACTTCTTTATCATTTAACAGATTTTCTTTAAAATTACCGTTTTTGTTAAATGCATCAAGAGCGTTCCTTTGTACAATTTTGTAGGATTCTTCTCTGCTTAAGCCTTTTGTTATTAGCTTTAATAAAACTTTCTGCGAGAAAACTATACCGCCAAATTGATCGGTATTTTTAATCATATTATTTTCATGTACTACCAGATTCTCTATAATCCCGTTAAATCTGTTTAACATAAAATCAATCAATGTTAAGCTATCAGGGAAAATTATTCTTTCAGCTGAGCTGTGAGATATATCTCTTTCGTGCCACAACGGAATATTCTCAAGTGATACCATAGAATTCGCCCGAATAACTCTTGCAAGTCCGCATAAATTCTCAGATAAAACAGGATTCTTTTTGTGTGGCATTGCTGATGAACCTTTTTGATTTGTTCCGAATCCCTCTTCTACTTCCAAAACTTCGGTTCTTTGCAAGTGTCTTATCTCTGTTGCAAATTGCTCAATTACACTTGCAATTAAAGCTAATGACTGCATAAAATATGCGTGGTAATCTCTTGCAATTACTTGCGTTGAAATTCTTGCCGGTTTTAAGCCAAGTTTTGTGCAAGTGATTTCCTCAATTTTAGGAGAAATATTGCTATAAGTCCCTACAGGACCTGAAATTTGACCTACACGGATTTGCTCCAGTGCATGTTCAAAATTGTCCCTCTGTCTTTCTAAAATGTCAATCCAATTACAAAGCTTTACCCCAAAGGTCATTATTTCAGCATGCACTCCGTGTGAGCGCCCTATGCAAATCGTATTTTTGTGCTTTGTTGCTAAATTCTTTAGTGAAATTATTGTTTTATTTAAGTCTTCAAGAATGATTTTTCCGCTATCTTGGATTTGAAGTGCAAAAGCTGTGTCAATAACATCTGAACTTGTAAGTCCTACGTGCATATACCTTCCTAAATCCCCCAAACTCTCATTGACATTTGTCAGAAAAGCAATTACATCATGTCTGACTTCACGCTCTATTTCATCAATCCTTTTAACATCAAATTTTGCTCGTTGTTTAATAATGAGAACATCATCTTTAGGTATTTCTCCAAGTTCTGCATAAGCCTCGCAAACCGCAATTTCAACTTTTAGATAATAGTTGAACTTGCTTTCTAAAGTCCAAATGTTTTTCATTTCTTCACGAGAATATCTTTCTATCATGGCTTCATTTTAACATAAATATTCCAGTGTTGTACATTAATACAGGATTTCGCATCTAAAAAGTGTTATGAACTGTAGATTAATCAATTCATGATATTTGCATTGTTATAAAACTTAATAAAAAGGCAATTTTTGTAACCTTATATACTTTATATATAAAAGAGTATAAGGGATATTTATGGGTAAAGTCGACAGAACAGAAAAAATTCTAACACAACAACAATTCGAAAATTCGCCTTTAAAAGGTTTAATGTCTTATAATGACTATCTTGATAAAGCTTTGAAATTGGGTTCTGCATTTACTTTCCAAAGAGCTTTTGTTATGTCAAATGCTGAAAATAAATCTAAAGAAATATCCGATTCGGTAAAGGGTTGGGCTTTAGAAAAAGAGGCAAAGAAGGATGAAGCAGAGGCAAAATATTATGCGGCACTTGAACAATATAATTCAATGAAAAATGCTGAATACAATGCTATTAAAAATTTAAATTACGCAACAAACATGTATGGTGAAAATTCTTCTCGTTACAATGAGGCTTTCAAAAAATATAATTTAACAGCAAAGTCATTGTTTGAAGCAGATATCAGTTTGAGTTGTGCTAGAGATCAATTTAATTTTGCAAATACATCCGCATTTAAAGCATATTTAATTTCACGTATTGCTCAAGGTTAATATATTTAAACATGTTTTGCTTTAAATGCTTGCAATTTTTTTTTGATATATTAAAATTTCCTTTGTAGAGTGCTTACGCCAATATGTCACTCAACAATAAAGGAAAAACAATATGTCAATTAACTTGAAAA
>CALUQI010000069.1 GCA_944322875.1 Candidatus Gastranaerophilales bacterium | reverse complement strand
ATAGAGGATAAGATAAAAGGTAGAAAGGTAAACTAAAATATTTATAACTGGAAAGTACAAATGGGATATTCAGCACAGGAAACAGGAAAATTAAATCCATACTTTACAATTGTGAAATGTAGATATAAACTGAAATAAATTAAAAGGATTTGTATATATGAAAAAAGATGATTTTTATTTATATTTAAATATTTTAAATATATTACTTTGTTTATGTACATATTTAGTTCTGTTTATATTTTTTGTAATTTTTAGTATCGCAGAAAATAGTTTTATTCCAATTTGTTTAATATTTTTAAGTATACTTGTAAAAATTATCATTTTGTACATGTTATTTAACGCTTTTGAAAAATTTTTTCCAAATTTTACATTAAACAAAATAGCAATAGAATTAAAAACTAATATAAATAGTAGAAAATTAACATTGTTATTGGCGTTTACTTATGATGCAATTATAATGTTATGTTTTGCATTGCATGATATTATAGAATATCGTTTTGAATGGGCATCTCTTCTTGCGTATGAGATACTAACATTTGGTGGTATATGGATGTTTTACGTAGCATTATTTACTATCTGGAAATTTCAAGGCAAATTAAAAGCATAACTTATTACAGAAAATATATGTGTTGAAAAGATACAAATCAATTTAAAATGCTTGATATGTTAATCAAATAGAATTAAATTATTTTAAATTTAAAATTTTACACAAACATTTTTTATCTATGACACAAGGAGAAATATAAATGGCGAATTTGAGAAATTTTGTTAATGCAATTACAAACGACAATAAAAAAATATGACCAAAAATCAAAAAAGTTCACAACAGATTAGATAGGTATATGATTTAGTAAAGATAAAAACTTGAATTGCTCAATATACACGGAACAATTCTTAATCCCAAAATTAAAAACGATAAATTTAGAGGAATTTTATTTGACAAATATGATTATAAATGGCTAAGTAAAGAAGAACTCCCTAACTTAGAAACCCGAAAACTTAACAATAGTGCTTATACTCTTCAAAATACACCTTTACTTACAAATTATTATGTTATAACACCAATAAGTTTTAAAATATGGAAATAACTATGTACAACTTGTTTAAAAATATAATTTGTTTATTACTTATTAATATTTTAGCAAATGCAAGTCCCTTGGAAGGCTGTTTAATTTTTATATTAATGTACAAGAAATTTACTGATAATATCTCAGTATTACAGCTAAATGGTCTAACAATATTGGTAGCAATAATACATATATTACTTTTTTTGCGCTTATTGGTATTACCTGTTGCTTATAAAAAATTAGAGAATTCTAAAAATTTTTATTTAGTATCTAAATTCATTCAAAAACTTAAACAATCTAATTATTTAAAATTAACAATGCTTGTAATTGCATATTTTTGTTATTGTCCAACAGGTTTACCTTACTTTAGCAGAGATTTTTATGTCAGCTTATTCAAGGATTAATTTTTGGTTTACTGGGAAGTTATGTAATTTTATATGTCTATTGGGGCATAGAAAATAAGATTAAAAACAGAATTAAAATTTGAAATATACTATTACATACGAATTTCGAATGATAAAAATTTACCGATTAAAATTTCAATAACTTTTGAAATATTTTTTTATTTGCTTTAAAAAAACACCCTATCTATTTTTTTAATAACCTAATCTTCAGACGAGGTAAATATTTGTTAATATCAACTAATTAAACGTTAATTTTTATTAAAAAATGTGTTTTATTCTATATATGAGGAATTAATCAAAGGTCCAACATGTTAAATATAAATAAAACAAAACTTCCACAAAATGTAAATAACACATCCTATCAAGCATCAAATGGAAAAGATACCACAGGAATAACTTTCCCTACTAGTGATAAAAAGGTACCTTTAACAGAATTCAAGCAAAAATTATGGAATGAATACATTAGTGAGTTAATAAGAAAATCTTTAGCTTCAACCGGGCTTAAAGAATATAATTTTGCGGAACTAAAAGATGATAATACTGCAATATTACAGTCTCAAAAACACCTTATAAATCTTTTAAAATATTACGAAGGGGATCGATACCATTATTATGAAGCTATAACAATACCGTATGAAGATAAATTCCAAACAACAACTTGCGGTTTTGGAGAGAGGACGAAAGAAGCAAGGACTCAAGAATCTGCTTATGAAAATCTGATTAAAAATATAGAAGAACACGCAAAATACATAAAAGCTTACATTGGCACAGAAGAATATAATAATCTGCCATCATCAATCAAAGAGGGTTTAATAGATTTATCATACAATAAAGGGCCAAGTGCAATTAAAAATAATCAAGCACTTCAACAGGCAATTAAAACAAAAGATTATGCCCAAATAATAAAGAACATGGTTTATTTAACTTCAGGTCAAAAAGGGGCATCTACAAACCCAGACCCTGGTTTATATAGAAGGAGTTTATCAAGAGCAATATTAGCCTCAAGAGATTTAGACAAAAATGAGGATATAGAAAAAGTCATTGATCAAATATATTCTGAAGCTAAGAATTGTCCAGGACAAGCACTAAATGATTTAGAAAAAATATACTCAGCATATAAAAAAGGAGACATAAAAGCCAACCTCATCTCGAGTGAATCTGCAAAATATGAAGTCAAAAAAGGAGACACCCTTTATTCAATAGCAAGAAAACATTGTCCGCAAGGGGTTTCTCCAAACAATTTGGTTAAAGAAATTGAAAGAATAAACCGCGGTATAGAGATTATAAAACCAGGTTATACTTTGAATATACCTTTATCAATAGATGGTCAAAGGATTAATTTTGAAGAAAATCAAGAATTTCAAACACAAGGTTTTGAAACAGAAAAAAAAGATATCCCAGTTGCGAACAAGGGAGTATATATTATTTCAGAAGACATTCAATATTACAAAATTGGTGAAGAATATGCAGGAATGGGTTATTTTGCCATAGCCAGGAATATTCATAGCAAATATTTAACTCCGGATTTTTCAATATCAGATTTGAGTAGAAAAATTAGTGATTTAAATCAAGACAAAACATTTGCGGTGGGAGACACAATAAAAATTCCAATAATAGCAGATAAAAATCTTTATGAAAAAGAAAAAACAAAAGGAACAGAAGTAGAAACCGATGACTTGGGGATTAGTGCTCCAAACCAATCAACATCTCTAAAATCAATGATGTCAGACATGGAATATTCAACAGCAGAAACTAATTCCGCTTTAAACATTCTAACTTTTAAATACAAAGTTAAAAAAGGTAACACTATATATTCGATTGCACAAAAATATGGTATTGATGTAAAGACATTAATGGACAATAACGATATAACTTCAGCATCCACAATACAAATAGGCCAAGAAATAAAGATTAATAAAATCGCATATAAAGTAAAACAAGGTGATGTATTAAATAAAATAGCAGACAAATACAGTTTAAGCACTTCATATGTTCAAGCACTGAACGGTATAGAAGATGTCAACAAGATCAAAATTGGTGAATATATTGAGATTCCGGGTTATATTTACACCGTAAAAAAAGGTGATAATTTAACACAAATTGCACAGAATGCAGGTATCAATCTCAACACTCTTACATCTATTAATAATCTTAAAGATTCTACGATAACCCCCCAACAAAAGCTCTTAATTTTATACAATGACGCAGATTATAATGTTGATAAGAAGAACAAAGCGGTGAGTATTAACGAAAACGGAGCAAAAGTAGAAATCATAAAAATGGGAGATAAGGGCATTTATGAAAAACGTCCGCACCTAATCAAAACCAAAGTAAACGGTAAAGTTGTGGCGACAAAAAAGGAATTTTATGACCTTAACCAAAAAGGTGCTTTAAAAGGAAAAACAATCATTGTAAATGCAGGCCATGGATATCATCCGGATAATATAATTGATTGTGGCACTAAGGGTCTTAGTGGTCTTGATGATGAATGGTTGATTAACTATGATAATGCTATGCGACTTATAGAGAGATTAAAAAATAATGGTGCAAAGGTTATATATATTCAAGGTTATGAAGGCAAAGCATCAAAAGGACAAGACTTAGTGAGTCAGGCAATACGAAATAAAGATAACAAAGCTGACCTATTCATTTCAATCCATGTAAATTCATCAGCATCAACAAATCAAGAAGACAGAATGGACATATATTACCCGAGAGGTTCATCAATCAGTAAGGATTTAGCAGAAAAGTTTGAAAAAGGAATAGAATCATATACAAAAAATCGCAATTACGCTAATACAAAGAAAGCAGGATTCCAAGTTTTAAATACAGCAAAGAGTAAAAACATGCCGTCAATATTATGGGAAGTTGCTTTTATGAACTCTGCAGACGGTAGAAACAGATTAAGAGATTCAAAGTTAATGAACAAATACTCTGATTTACTTTGTGAATCTGTTATTGATTGTTTAACCATTAGTATTAAAAAAGATTTTTGAAAATTAGAATCTAAAATTCCTAATCACCAAATACAACAAACGGTATATCATGTTCAAGGGCATAACGTCTCAAGAATTCTGTTCTTTCTGAAACTGATTTTACTGGTGATGTTCCGAAGCTATGACTTTCATTTGAATTAACGGTTGTTCTATTTAAGAACTCAACAGGATTGCCTAATTTTTCAGTATAATCAACACTATATGCAAATACAGCCATTACCTCTTTTGGATTTGAACCATACATTTCGTTATATTCTCTGGCACCTTTTCTTGAGTTCGAATTGATTGATGCAAAAGCTTTAATTAATTTTTCTCTTAGTTCTATCGGTTCAATTTCAGATAATGGTTTATTTTCGTTAGCTTTTACAAATTTTATATATTTATTATCATCCATACCTGTTGCCTTCTTTATTAAATCAGAAACATAGAGTCTATCAGATTCTCTTTGACCACCAAAAATATAATCTTTTTTGAAATCTGCAATAGTTTTTCCACATCCTGATCCTGCATCAGTATTTCCACCGCCATGTACATATTTTGTATCAAAATCCAGCAAAACACCTTGTGCCCTAAAGAATCTATATTTACTTTCAGGTCTTTCTGCATAACTTATTGATAATAAAACATCAGAATCAACTAAACTGAACGCATCAAATTTCGCTAATTGATTTTCGTAATCTAATCCATGAGCAAAGAATTTAATATTACCTGTATTAACATCTTCACTCAATTTTGCATCACCATAGTTGATACCTTTTTTAGCTTCTATACCTCTTGAAATAGAACCTTTAGGGAAACCGATAGCTTCCCAATCGTCGACTTCATTATATTTAATTACAATTAGGCCGTCTTTGTCTTTATAAACACCTTTAATATTTGTACTGCCATCAGCTCTAACGAAAGTAATTGCTTCGGCTATTTTACTTGCAGTTGGAATTTTAGTAACAGGAAGTAATGGCTGGGATTTTTGTAACTCTTGAATATAATTTTGAATTCTTTCTGCATAAAAATCGGCTGAAGTACCATAACTTCTAACTTTTCCGTCAAAAGATTTTCTACTTTCACCTATTGTTGTATCGTGGAAAGTATCATCTTTTTTCACTGCTTTTAAATCAGCGTGAGTAAACATTAGTGACATCTCAAATAAATTATCGTTTTGTAAATCATAGGCTACAGACTGTAGTCGTTTTGTTAATTGTTCCTCTGTCTTGGATGTATTAACATATTCAAGCCATTCATGATGTCTTGCTAATGTATAAAGCTTAATTTCTTCTTCTCTTGTTAAATTGAATTTTTTTGCTATAAAGAATGTGTCAAAAGCACTTTCATTTGCATGTGTTTTATCAACACTTCCTTCACTTTTGGTTATATCATGAAGAAGAGATGCCAACATCATTATTTTTTGATCAGATTTGTTTAAAGTTTCAAACTTTGGATCTTGGGAAATCTTTTGCATAACTTTTAATGAATGTTGAAAAACATCAAATTGGTGGCTTCCTTGAATACCATTATTTCCATGTTGTGATTTCCCGATTTGTGCTCTTAGTTCCGGTAAAACCTCGACAACATCGTTTAATAATTGTTCAATTTGTGGATTATTACATTTAATAGGATTTTGTTCTGAAAATTTTATAACTTCAGGTCTTAAAAGTTCAACAACTTCTTTTGTTTTTGATTCTGTTATTTGTGCAAGTTTTTTACCGTTATTAAGGTTAACGGGGTAGCCTGTAATGGAAAAGCCTGTTTGATTATTGTTATTGTGATGTAATTCAAATCCGAAATAATCATATACTTTTTGCCTTTCTTTTGCAGGTAAGTCTTTTACTATTTTTAGTACATTTTCTATAAATGCATCTTTCGGATATTCTTGAGTAATTTTTAAATTAGCAAAATCAGTATCAGAAATCTTGGCTAAAGTTCCGGATAATTCTGTTATTGATTGATTAAACTTAGAAGTTTGTACTGTTGTTAAAGTATTAGTTTCAATACCTAATGAACGAACAATCGATGGAAGTAATGAACAATAAGCTTCTCTATTTGTTGGTAAAATCGGAAACATTTTTTGCATTTCAGGACTAATATCAAATAACCCTACGTTACAAGCAACTAAAGACCTTAACGCTTCTTTTTTACCTTCAATCGGGATTTCATTAATATTTGTTTTGCCATATAAATTTGCAACTTGACATGCTATTACTAAATCGCTATCACTTAACTTTGCGATATTGCTTCTTCCAACAATTCTTGTTAATTTTTGAAGTTGTTTTGGAGAAATTTTGCCATAATTTTCAATCAAAAAAGCTATTCTATTTATAGGAATCTCATTATTCAGAACTAAATGATTGAACAAATCTACATGTTCCTTTTTATTTACTGAAGCAACTATGCGGCCAATATTTTCAACTAAATCTTTATTATTAAAAAGCTTCTCATCTGATACATATTCATTCATTAATGCCAATTTGATTTTTGAGGACTCAGTTGTCTTGGTATTTGAAAGAATATTGCCTAAAGAGAATATTAAATTTTCGTTATTATATAACTTCTCATCTGATAATACTTTATTTAATATAGAAACGTGTTCTGCGGTTCTAGTGTTAGCGAGAATACCGCCTACATTTTGAACTAAATTTTCGTTATTATATAACTTCTCATCTGATAATACTTTATTTAATATAGAAACGTGTTTTTCGGTTCCAGTTTTAGCGAGAATATCGCCTATATTTTTAACTAAATTTTCGTTATTATATAACTTCTCATCTGATACATATTTATTCATTATTGCCAATTTAATTTTTGATGTCTCAATTGTCTTGGTATTTGAAAGAATACTACCTAAATTCAATATTAAATTTTTGTTATTATACAATTTCTCATCTGATACATATTTATTCATTATTGCCAATTTGATTTTTGATGTCTCAGTTGTCTTGGTATTTAAAAGAATATCGCTTATCTTTTCAACCAAATTTTCGTTATTATATAACTTTTCATCTGATAATACTTTGTTCAATATAGCTGCTTGTTCTTCGGTTTCGGTGTAGTAGAGAATACCGCCTATCTTTTCAACCAAATTTTCGTTATTATATAACTTCTCATCTGATAATACTTTATTTAATATAGCTGCTTGGTCTGCGGTTCTAGTGTAGTAGAGAATATTGCCTAAATTTTTAACTAAATTTTCGTTATTATACAACTTCTCATCTGATAATACTTTGTTCACTATAGCTGCTTGGTCTTCGCCACTAGTGTAGTCGAGAATACGGCCTATATTTTGAAC
>CALUQI010000068.1 GCA_944322875.1 Candidatus Gastranaerophilales bacterium | reverse complement strand
GGATAGATTATTTGTATACATTCGAACTAACAGTTCGAACCTAGAAGCGTCAGTTCCGCCATTAAAAGAAGCCACCTTGTATGGCTTTTTTATGGCTGAATGCCGGAAGGTGAGAACTCCAAATGCGAAGCATTTTACAAAGTTCGGCGCGAACGAGCTGAGGACGAAGGACTTTTCTTTGGAATAAACGAAGTTTGTGAAAAGAAAATCCGTAGTCCAGCTATACGCAAGTAATTCTCTTAATTCTTTACATTTTTCTTACCGATAAAACTTTTGTTTTTAAAACTTGTTACAAAAGTTTATTACCATTCATCATTCTAAGTTTTGCTACACGAGAATTGAAAACATCACCAAAATTCTCTGACATACCTATTTTTACTCTATCTGTTTCTGAAAGATTCATTAATAATCTTTTTACGCTTGCAATATATTTATTAGTTAAATTGGCTTCATTTTTTAAAAACATATGTGATAAAATAGGTGGCGCATAAGGTTCCTTAGGGTTTAATAAATAGTTTAAGGTTACTGCCAAATCTGTTCGATGTAAACCTAAAAGACAAGCTATATAAACCCTGCCTTTATTCATAATTTCAAAAAATTTTGGTAACTTCTCTAAAAAAATTTGGTTACTTTTTAACCTTTCTTCTGTATTCAATTTGGTACCAGTTATGTTGTTGAATATTGGCATATTTTTATTCAGTGGAAAATCAAAATATTCAAGCCCGTTTTCGTAGCAATTATTTGCATATTTTGAGCTTTTACTTGCTTCTCTTCTTAAATCTATTATGCAATTAATGCCTGATTCTTTTAATTCTTTCATAAAATTTGAACTTTTATTATTAAGTGTAACTCCGCGAGCTGAACTTGAATCAATTAATCTGAAATTTGTTATTTGTAAACTATTTATTCTTTTAATATCTATAGAATCAGAATTACGGACAAATATATCTTTTTCATATTTTGCTTCGGGAAAATATTTAAATACCCTATTGCTCAAATTGGAAATTATATATCTTTTTATCGGCATTATTCTCATAACTGATTTAAAACCGCTAAAAAAATATTTTGCTATTACAAGAACAATCTAACCAAAATTAAAAATTACTTTTAAATTTATCAAGAAATAATTTTGCTGCGGGTGAAAACAATTGTTCTTTTTTCCATACAAAATCAACTCCGGATTCTAATTTGGGATATAATGGTCTGAAACAAAGATTACTGGATGTATCCGCCAATTTATCTAACGTAATAGCCACGCCAACTCCTGTTTTAACCATTATTCCTGCATTGTATACTAAATTGTAAGTAGCTACTATATTCAATGAATTATATTTGTCACCAAACCAATTCAAAAAACCACTTTCTTTAGAATACTTCGGCAGCATCTGCCTAGAAACAATTAATGGGAAATGTTCTAAATCTTCTAATGTTACGAATGTTTTTTGTGCCAATGGATGATCTTTACAAATTAAAATTCCCCATAAATCTTTCTCTGGCAATGTTATGTTATTATATTTTGAAAAATCTACCGGATGAATTAATAGTCCAAAATCCAACAATCCTTTATCCAGTTTTTCCATCACATCTTCTGCATTACCTGAATAAATATGAAACTTTATATCCGGGAATTTAGATTGAATTTCCTTTATAACTGCAGTAACATACTTCATGGAATCGGATTCACCACCACCTATATATACATCGCCGCATATGGCCCCAGAAATTGTCTGGAATTCAGATTCTGTCTTTTGCACCATTTCTACAATGTCCTCGGCTCGTTTCTTTAAAATCATACCTTCTTTAGTAAGCATTACTTTATACTTTCCTCTAATCAGAAGTTTATGATTCAATTCTCTTTCTAAATTTTGCAACTGTCTTGTTAAAGTCGGTTGGGTCAAATGTAAAGAATTGGCAGCTCTTGTTATACTACCCTCTTTAGCTACTGTCAAAAAATACTTCAAAACTCTTAATTCCATAAGAATAAATTACGACATTTAATTATAGATGTCAAGCATTTTTAATTATGTAATATAAGTATTTGCTATTTTTAGAAAATATTAAATAATAATAGTAGGAAATGTTCAAATAATAAATAAAATTTTAATATAAGTATAGAAAGGAAATAATATGTCAAAAAGAGTACTCGTAATATCGACAACACTACGCAAGGACGGCAACTCCGAGCTTCTTTCCAAAGAATTTGCCAGAGGAGCAAAAGACAATGGAAATGAAGTTGAATTTATATCCCTAAGGGGAAAAAATATTGAATTTTGCCGAGGATGTCTCAGTTGTCAAATAACAGAAACTTGCATTATTAATGATGACGTCAAAGAAATTATAAGCAAAATGAAAATTTCTGATGTAATAACCTTTTCAACACCAATATATTATTACGAAATGTCAGGGCAACTGAAAACACTTCTTGATAGAGCAAATCCTTTATTCCAATCCAAATACAATTTCAAAGATATATATTTAATAACAACAGCAGCAGATACAAATCCAAATGCCGATAAAACAGCGATAAATGGTATTGAGAGTTGGATATCTTGTTTTAAAAATGTAAACTTGAAAGGTACTCTATTGGGTTCAGGAGTCCTAAATGCCAGAGAAATTATTCACAATCCTTCAATGAAAAAAGCTTACGAAATGGGGTTTAATGTTTGATCTTAGTAAAAAACAATTCAAAAAACATACTATATTTCAGATAAAGGATTGTAAGAAGAAAAATTAAAGAGGTAAGTGAAATGCGAAAAATATTAGCTTTTTTAATATCAATATTATTAATAAACGGAGGTGAAGTAATGGCTATAAATTGGGATAAAACTTTTCCTAAATCAAAAAATGTAACTATTAAAAAGGTAAGGTTTAAAAACAGATATGGCATAAGTTTGGCAGGTGACTTATATCTTCCGAAAAACATAAAACAAACTGACAAATATCCGGCAATAGCAGTTTCTGGGCCATTTGGCGCTGTCAAAGAACAATCTTCTGGTTTATATGCGCAAAAACTCTCTGAAATGGGATTCATAACATTAGCATTTGACCCATCCTACACTGGAGAAAGCGGTGGAAAACCAAGGAATCTGTCATCACCTGAAATCAATACGGAAGATTTCAGTGCTGCTGTAGATTTTTTAAGTAACCAGAACAAAGTTAACCCCCAAGCTATAGGAATACTGGGGATATGCGGATTTGGAGGATTTGCTTTGAATGCCGCAGCGATAGACACCCGAATAAAAGCTACTGTTACTATCACTATGTACGACATGACAAGAGTTACAGCAAAAGGATACTTTGATTCTATGGATGAAAATTCAAGACACCAACTAAAAGAAACATTAAACAAACAAAGAACTATTGACTTCAAAAATGGATACTATGCGAAAGCGACAGGACTCCCTGAAAAACTTTCGGGCAATGAACCTCAATTTGTAAAAGACTACTACAGCTACTACAAAACTTCCCGAGGGTATCACAAAAGGTCAATAAATTCAAATGGAAACTGGAACATTACAGCTTCATTGTCATTGATAAACATGCCAATTTTAACTCAAATAGCAGAAATCAGAACTCCCGTATTAATAATTCATGGAGAAAATGCCCACAGCAAATACTTTTCTGAAGATATATTCAAAAAATTAAACGGACAAAATAAAGAACTTTTAATTATTAAAAATGCAAATCACGTAGATCTGTATGATAATTTTGACAAAATACCTTTTGAAGAAATTACAAATTTCTTTAATAATAACTTAACAAGGTAAAACATATGAAGAAAATAATAGTAATACTAATATTAATATTAATTTTGGAGGGGAATATAACCATGAGCACAGAATTAAGACAACCCTTTGCAAAAGGGGAACCAAACCCATATAACAAATTTTTTACAGGAACAACAAACCTTAACATGTTGGTAAATAAAGATGATATATGGAATTCCTCAATAGGAAACGTAACATTCAAAAAGGGTTCCAGAACCAACTGGCACAAACATTCAGGTGGACAAATCCTATTAATAACAGCAGGAGAAGGCAGGTACCAGGAAAAAAACAAAGATATACAAATTTTGAAAGAAGGCGACGTAATAAAAATTGAGCCCAATATAGAACACTGGCACGGAGCAGCACCAAACAGAGATTTCGCACATATATCTATCGAAACAAACTTACCAAACAATTCTACAACTTGGTTAGATCCAGTAACAGATGAAGAATACCACTGATTAAATGGTAATTTGTAAAGTTAATCATTAAAAACTACGCAATATCGATGTATGCTCAAAACAGAGAGGATTTTATATGACTAGAACAGAAATTTGTAAAAAGAATTACAAAAAACTATTTAGAGAAGAAGCCCTTAAAACAACTGGTGATGATCCTGAAATGATGCTAATTTTACAAAAATACATTTTTGGTGAAATATTCACCATTGGTGATTTAGATTTCAAAACACGAGAATTAATAACAATAACTATATTAACAGTCCAACAGACATTACCCCAGCTTAAGGCACACATAAATGCTGCTTTAAATATTGATGTAAAACCAATTGAAATACGTGAAACAATTTATCAATGTGCCCCTTTTATTGGGTTTCCAAAAACTCTTAATGCATTAAATTCATTTAATGAAATTTTGAAAGAAAATAACATAAAAACACCATTGGAAAATACAAGCACAGTAAAAGAACAGGAACGTTACAAAAAAGGATATCTACTTCAAAATAAAATATATGGTGAAGAAATTAAAAATTCGATAAAAGATATAGCTAACGGAGAAAAAGTTGCAAAACTTCTAACTGAAGTATGTTTTGGTGATTTTCACACTCGAAAAGGATTGGATATAAAAACAAGAGAACTCCTAATTATACCTATATTAGTAAGTAATGGAGAAATTGCAATATTAAAAAGTCATATAAAAGGCAATTTAGCGGTTGGGAACAATCAAGAAACAATAATAGCAACAATAATACAATGTCTGCCTTATGTTGGATTTCCAAAAGCCCTGACTGCACTCACAATGACAAAAGAATTCTGCAAGTAAATATTTAAAACATAATTTTATCGTATTGACTCAAACTTATTTTTTCAAATATCCTGCTGCACAAATCTTCAGGATGAGCTTTATATATTTCTTTCAATCCGTCTGTAATAACACAATTTCCGATTAACCACTCGTCATTAGAAACAAAATAAGCGACATCATGTTCAAAATTTCCACCCTTAAACTGGGAAAACGGAATATTATATTTTTGCATCATACTAACAAATTTTTCAAATAAATTAGTGCTTTTAGGAGAATCAAAGTTGTTTGGTTTAGAACCTAAAACAAACCCGCGCAAATTATCACTATAAAAACCAAATTTATTTTTAACAAAATTTTCTATTTTATTAAAATTTTTATTCGAATGTTCAACAGGTGAAATATGCATTAAAAGCACCTTATCACCATTTGTCAATCCACATACAGTGCAGTCTCTAACGCCTGTAGTATAAGCACAATCCGAAATAACAGATTGACGAATAGTCCAAGGGAAATCTACGAATTTTTTGTATGGAAGCTTATGGGTAGCTTTAGCAAATTCTTCATTAGAAACCATTCTTATTCTAGATGTAAATGAAATATTTCCCATACACACATAAAACTTACACATAAAAAAAATTGCCAAAATAAAAGAGGTATAAAACCTCTTTTCATCCTATATTCCTGTTTACGCAATAAAATTAGTTCCATATCTGTTTGCGCCGTGAAAAAATGATTGTTTCATTAACTGAGATAATGATTTTCTTATAACTAATTTATCATTTAATTTAACATTACTGATTGCATCAGATGTAGTTTTATAAGTATCAGAAATTGCATTAGAAAATAACAGCATAGTTGCCATAATTTACCTCTCTCTTTCGATTTATTTATCTCTCGTACATATATAAAAAATTTATTCAAAAAAATATTTACTTTTTATATTCATACTATATAAATATTGTTACATAAGTTAACAAAAACCGTTAAAGTTTTATATAAAAAAGCCGATAGAAAAAAAGGAGGGACCTATGGACATACAAAAAATCAATTCAAACATCAAATGGCAGCAGCTAACCGCTAAAGAAATTTTAGAAATTACAAAAGAAGGTGAAGAAGTACCCAGTGAATACAGCAAATGGGCAGCAGCAATAAGTGCGGTATTAAAAGTTAATGATGAAGTCACCTATGAGATGACAAATGGAGAAACAGATATATCTGCATTGGAAGAAACATTAGGTCGAGAGATGATAAAGATAAATCTTGTTGAAACAGAAGAAAGTAATATGGAGAACATGACGGGAGAAAACACAAATAAGGGAGAAATCCCGGTTGCAGACATGGCAGAACAGGACGAAATAACCTTAGCGGATCAAACTATCACTACTGACCCGAATGAAATATTAAAAAGAAAAATCAGAAAAGGATTAACTTCCTTGTCTTAAAAGTTTAATAGCAGACCTAAAGTCATTTGATTTAAATATATAATTGCCTGCGACAAGGGAATTTGCACCTAAGTCAGTGCAAATTTTTGCCGTTACATCGTTAATCCCGCCATCGACTTGTATAAATAAACCTTCATGGGCATGTTTTTTTATCACCTTAATTTTATCAGCGCAGTAATTAATAAAAGACTGTCCCCCAAACCCCGGTTCCACAGTCATAATAAGGACTAAATCCAAATCGGGAAGGAATTCTAAAATCTTCTCAGGCAAAGTATCCGGTTTAATAGAAATACCGGCTTTTATATTATATGATTTTATCAAATCAATAACATCACGAGGTTGTTTAACGGCTTCATAATGAAATGTCAATATATCGGCACCGGCTTTTACGAATTGTTCAATATAATTTTGAGGATTTTGAATCATCAAATGCACATCCAAGCAAAGCTTAGTTATTTTTCTTATAGATTGAACGACAGGTATTCCAACAGAAATATTAGGTACAAATAGTCCATCCATAACATCAACATGAAGCCAATCAGCACCAGACATTTCTAATAGTTTTATATCTCTTTCCAAATTAGCAAAATCAGCTGATAATAGTGATGGTGAAACAATTATTTTTGACAATTTACTACCCCCAATTTTCTACAGGCTTCATAAGCACCTTTTTGTTCTGCCTCTTTTTTGGACTTACCTGAACCCTTTGCAATAAGTTCATTATCATACCACACCTCAATTTCAAAATTCTTGTTATGGGCTGGACCAATTTCTTTGACCAAACGATATTCAGGAACACTTTTGGTTTTACTTTGAGTATATTCTTGCAAAATAGCTTTTGAATTAAACTTTTCAAAATTTGTATCTATATATTCAATATAAGGATTAAAAGTTTTTTTAATAAAATTTACCAACTGATAAAACTTGCCATCTAAATAATAAGCACCAAGAACAGCTTCAAATGCACAAGCACAAACAGATTCAAGTTTATTACAGCCTTGTTTTTCTTCGTGTTTTGCCAAAATAATCATCTCTGACAAACCTAATTTTTCTGAAATATCAAATAACGTCGCATCAGAAACAGCGATCGAACGAATTTTTGACAAGTTTCCTTCGTTGTAATCGGGATATTTGCTATACAAAACATCCGAAATAGCCAATTTAAGAACGGCATCACCCAAAAATTCAAGTCTCTCATAGGATTGAAGATAATCTAAATTATTCTCCTGAACGTAAGATGGATGAGTAAGTGCCTGCTTGAAAACTTCTTGATTGTCAATACTGATACCGAAAATTTCTGATAAATTTTTCATTTAAAATAGACCCGTAAAAAAATTTGAGATATTATCAATTAAATCGTGAGAAAAAATAAAGTATTTAGAAAAATAATACATAACAGGTATTGCAAAAATATAGCTGTCACATCTGTCTAAAAAGCC
>CALUQI010000067.1 GCA_944322875.1 Candidatus Gastranaerophilales bacterium | reverse complement strand
TTGCCCTTTCATTTTTTCCTTGTGTTCATGTTTACGGCTTTTTTTATTTTTTTCTTTAATTTTTTATTTCTCTTTTGTAATATTTCGTTACAATATTAGCCGGATTACACAATATACAAGAAAAAAGAGATTACTACCTGTAATCTCTTTTAATGAAATATTTATTTTAGTCAACTCATTACTTGATGTTAGAGAATGTCCAAGCATCAAATGTCGGAGTTTCTGATATTTTCATTTCTTTTTTTGAATTTCCTGAACAAGAGTCATCGTGAGCAATTGGCTTATATAGCCTGTTATAATATTCAATGACCATACGATCTGAATTGAAATAAGCTTCGGATGTTCTTATTGCTTGGCGCATTAACCTTGCCCATTCAGTTTTATTTTCATAATATGTTGGTATAATCTGATTTTCGATTATATCCATTACACATTCATGATCTTTCCAATGACGTTCTTCCCATGGCATTTCATCATCTAATTCAGGATATTCAACTGTATAACCATTTATACCATTGAATGTGCCTTCTACTGTCCATCCGTCATATATTGATAAATGAAGTGCTCCGTTTGCATTTGCAGACATACCCGAAGTTCCTGATGCCTCAAAAGGTCTTAAAGGAGTATTTAGCCATATGTCAGAACCTCTCTTTAACATACCTGACAACTGAAGTTCATAACCGGGAAGTACAACTACATTTCTTAGTGAATGAGACTGGTTTAAGAGTTTGTTGAACATTTCTTTACCCATAACATCATCTGGGTGAAATTTCCCGGCGAAAATTATTTGTACTTTGTTTGAATCAAGTAGCTTGTTTATTCTATCTTTATCCATTAGAATTAACCAAGCACGTTTGTAATCAGCAAAACGACGAGCCCAAGTAATTGTCAGTACATCAGGATCAAATCGTTTACCTGCAACATTGGCAACGTATTTGAATAATTCCATTTTCATTTCACGTTTTACTTCTAACAATTTTTCAGGTGTATCTGCTTTTTTAATTCTCTCATCTTGCCAATAGTGCAAGTTAACAGCATTAGTTATTGCACGAATCGGACATCTGCCTTCAACCCATTCCCACATTTTATTTGCAACTAAACCGTGTAACTGTGATACTGCATTGGCAATTCTACTCATTCTTAGCGCTGCAACTGTTAGTGAGAAATTTTCACCGCCAAGACCCACAGCAGTTTCTCTTGAACAACCGGCAAAGAAACCACCTTCTAAAAGTGTATCAACCCAGTGAACTTCGTTACCTGCTGCTACTGGTGTGTGAGTTGTAAATACCGTTTTCTTCTTTACTGCTTCTAAATCGCCATTGTATTGTCTTAGTAGTTCAAATGCGGCAGGAAGTGCATGACCTTCATTCATGTGTATTACATCAAAATTATAATTTAATGCTTGCAAAATTCTTACACCTGCAACACCTAAAACTGTTTCTTGGGCTATTCTTATCTTTTCATTTCCATCATATAATTTGTATGAAATACTTTTTGCCCAATCACTGTTGCCGTCTATGTCCGTAGTTAGTAAATATACCGGACAAGTCCCGAATAATTCAGGATCAACTTTGAATGCCTTTACTTTTACTTTTTCTCCGAATATATCTACTTCTGTTGTAACCCCTACATCTTTTAAAAAGTCATAGTATTTTCTTATGTATGCAACTTCTACTTGACCTTTGTGATCAATTCGTTGGTCATAATATCCGTATGACCATAGCATTGTTACACCTACCATTGGTAACTGTAAATACCCTGCTGACAACATATGTGAACCTGCCAGAAAACCCAAACCACCAGAATATGTGCTTAACGATTGGTCCATTGCTATTTCCATAGAAAAATATGCTACATTTGGTAATGTCATAAACTAAACCTTTCCTCTTTTCTTATTGTCTTTAACTTAATGTTTTACAAAATATAATTATAGCATAACACAAATTTTTTCTAATTAAAATATACAACTATAAAAAAAATACTAATTCTTGAGAACTAGTCATTTATAGCTATTCTAACCTTAATAAAAGTTAATATTAGCTATAGATTTGAGACAAACTTGTTTAATGCTATTTTAACATGAGCATAGTTAAGTCCACCTTGTAAGTATGCAACGTATGGAGGCCTCACTGGACCGTCCGCAGAAAGTTCAATTGTAGAGCCTTCTATAAAAGTACCGCCAGCCATAATAACTTTATCTTCGTATCCGGGAACATATTCAGGTATTGGGGTTACATAACCATTTACAGGTGACAAACTTTGTATTGTTCTGCAAAAAAGTTCTAGCTGTTCTGCATTATTAAATATTATATTTTGAATTATGTCTGTTCTCTTTTCAAAATACTTTGGTGACGAATTGTAACCAATATCATCGAATATTTTTGCCGCAAGAACAGCACCCTTCAATGCATCTGAAACAACTGATGGAGCCATAAACAATCCTTGGAATATGAGTCTGTGTTGATTAAACATTGCTCCACCTTCCGAGCCAATACCCGGTGCAGTCAGCCTATTTGCAGCACGATTTACCAACTTTGCTTTTCCTGCAATATATCCGCCTGCTTCTACTATACCACCGCCGGGATTTTTTATCAGTGATCCTGCAATCAAGTCTGCACCTGCTTCCAATGGTTCTTCTCTTTCTACAAATTCACCATAACAGTTATCAACAAAACATATACAATCCGGATTTTTTGTTTTTACTATTTGGCATATCTTTTGAATTTCAGCGATATTTAGTGACTTTCTCGTTGAGTAACCTTTGGATCGTTGAATTAGAACCATTGTCGTACTTTCGTCTATCTTCTCTTTTAGCAGATCATAATTGATTGAATAATCATCGTTTAAAGGGATTTCTTCGTATATAATCCCGTGAGCTATCAAAGAGTCTGACTTAGTATCTTCGTCTCCTGCAGCACCTATAACTTCCAACATGGTATCATACGGCGTTCCGGCAACTGAAATAAGTTTATTACCCGGACGTAGATTCCCAAAAAGTGCACAGGCTATTGTGTGTGTTCCTGATGCAAAATGTACCCGTACTATTGCTTTTTCCGCTTTGAATACGTCTGCATATACTCGATCAAGGGTTTCACGACCTATATCATCATGACCGTAACCTGATACTGTGTAAAAATGTTCGGGGGCTACTTTATTAGTTATAAATGCATCTAAGACTTTTTCTTGGTTATAATCTCTTATTGCGTTAATATATTCAAATTCTTTTCTTATAGCTTCTTCTGCTTTTATTATCAAATCATTCATCATAATATGTCTATGATATTGCAATAAAAAATAAAGGTCAATGTATATCTTACCATCCAATAGATTTTTTTTTATCTGTGGAGATAATTTTTAATATGTTAATATTGTTTATTTTTCTTATAACATTTCTTTTGCCTGCTCATGCTGAAAATTATAACGTTTTTCAGCCGGATTATTACAAATTTAATGAAAATAATCCCAGTGAAAAAATACTTTTTATAATGGACTTTTCAAATAGTATGAATGAATATCTGCAGGGTAAGAGAAAAGTAGACTTAATGATTGAAACGTTGAGCAAAATTTTACCTCAGGTTGATTCTAAAACAGAAATCGGTCTCAGGGTATACGGGCATAAATCAGGTTTTACGGCAATGGATGCTTGCAAGGCTTCGACATTACTTGTCCCAATTGGTACATTCAATTCTGATTCTATTAAATATAATCTTGAAAAAACTCGTCCAAGGGGAATGACACCTATCACATATTCACTCAAACAAGCTGTTAAATATGATTTTTTGGGATTTAATGGGCATAAAAGGATTATTTTATTGACTGATGGCGGTGAAAATTGTGATGAAAGTCCTTGTTCTTATGTTATGGAATTAATCAAGGTCCGGAAAGATATACACATTGATGTTATTGCATTTAACATTGATAATGAGGATGACCTTGAGCAGTTAAAGTGTACAGCATTGGTTACTAGCGGAAAATTTTATACTGCTAATACTGCAGCTGAACTCGCAAAAAGTATATCTAATAGTATCAATATTAAAAAAAATGTTAATGCAAAAATTATAACGAATTATTAGTTTGCAAGACAACTTGGATCTTCTTTGTCAATTAATCCGTCAAAATCATTATCTATTCCGTCATTGCAGGAACCTATTGATTCTTGTGATTCCGCTCTGGGATTATTTTTTAGATATTTGTTCGGTATTTTTTGCCATAAATATAGAAAATAATTTTTGTATGCTGTCGCAAGTTTATCATTTTCTACAATAACAATATTTTCATCATTTTTGTTTTCACCGCTGTTTGAAAAATTCATTGAACCTACTGTAAAATATTTGTCGTCAATTATTACCGATTTTATATGCATTTTCCCTGCATAATTTTCTGCTTTTAGCGGGATTCCGCTTGCTCGTAAAATTTTATTTTTACCGTTTCTTGTTGAAAATGAATTCGCATCTACAATAATCTTAACATCTACACCTCTCTTGTACGCGTTTATCAAAGCTTGTGTAAAATCGTTGTGTGTTATGAGAAACGCCGGTATATAAACATATCTTTTTGAATTGTCTATAAGTTTTACTATATGTTGCATTGATTTATCATATGGGGAAAAGAGTATTTTAACTTTACCGTCTTTTAAAACATAGGTATTTGGTAGCCCTGTTTTTTGTTTTTCATTATGAAATTTGCCTGATAACATTTGTAAGAATTCTTTATTGTAAATATTTGCGATTTCTCTTGATTTTATTATTATAATTGTATTTGCATTGTATCCGGATAAACCTGTTGATGAAAAGTTCATGGAACCTGTAATTACTGTGCAATTATCAATTATTATGAATTTGTTATGCATTAGTTTATTAGTATTTGTGCTGTTTTGGTAATTGTAATCGTTAGATGTATTATTGAAAATTTTTGCAAATGATTCTGTTTCTTTGTAATACTCATTTTCTGGGGTAAAAGATTTGTCATAAACCAGTCTGATAACAACATTCCGTGACTTTGCTTGCAAAAGCGCATTATATAAGGCGGGTATTTTGTCGAGACCGTATGCTGCTATATCAATTGATACTTTTGCTTTGTTAATATTATTGACTACCTCTTTGCATACTGTGGATTGACAATTTCTGTCAGGTTTTAATATTTTTGTGAAGTCTGTATATATAAGTTTTAAGCTGCCATCTGTAATTATTTCATTATTTAATTCCTGCATATTGTCTTGTTTATTGTTAATTTTCGACTTTCGGATGTTTTTTATATGGCAAAATTTACAAGGTTTAGCATCATTTGGCAGCTGTCTAACCGGAATAATAATATAGTTTGAACTTAAAACACCGTATTTACAGTCGAGTTTATGGTATTTGTAACTTTTTTTATTGAAAATAACTAGTTTTAGTTTTTTGGCTTTTTCAAGATTTTTTAAAATAGTATCTTTAGAAAAATTACCACCTTTTGATGCAAAACCTGCTTGATAAATTTTATCTGAATACAATGAATTATCCACAATTAAATCAGCATAGATACAATTTGGAGATTGTTTATCTGTATGTTTTAACTTGACTATCTTATTGGCAAGCAGAGATTCAGAATATTCTTGCGCTAAATATCCCAGCATAATTGCATCTGTTTTGTTTAAATTAAGAGTTTTAGCAAATGGGGGTATATCACTGCTTAATTCTGTATTAAAGGTTTCAATGTTTGGAATGCATATTGTTTCATTTGCATCTATTACACCGTTGTTATTAATATCAACTTGAATTATTGATGGTGACAAAATATTTAAAACAGTTTTATAAGTTCTACCTGTATTTATAAATACTGAGAAAAATATGAATATGATTATCAATATTATTGAATATATAAATTTTTTCATTTTAATAATTTTTTATAATTTGTAAGATTAAATCCAAGCCTGTATATTTGGTTTTTGAGCCTATCATCGCAGGTGAGTGCAAATTCCTTTGTTCTTGCATTAGTAACTGTTACGTCGTTGCTGTAATAATTTGGATGTATTAGTGCTTCAACATTACAATTATCAAGCACTATTGATTTTAATCCGTACTCAATTGTTGTTGAATCCATCATTCCAGTGTATCCAACACCTATTAGAAAATCATTTGTCTGTATGCAACCTAGTTTTTTTCTATTACGTATCGTGAACAACTTTAGTAAAAGTACTTTTATTATATTTAACAAATAAGAAAAATTTAAATGTCTTTTAAATTCCGGAACGATATAAAATTTTTCATACTGAGTCCTGACATACGGAATGTTATATTCCAATGCTAATTTACAAGTAATGTCAAATAAAGAAGGTATTGCGTGTGTGTGTACGTGGGAATCAATATGATCAATTTGCGAAATTTTTTTGATTTTTTCAATTTGAGCCCTGAACTCATTTTCAATTTGTTCGAGAACATTCTTATTATTTGAATTAAGGATATAAAATAAGTAACCTTTATTAAAATGACCAGTAGAATCTGTTAAAGCTGGGCATTTAGTAAGAGCTTTACCCTCAATAATATTTAAGTGGACGCCAATACCCAATTGTGGACAATCGGGTAAAATGTCGTTTACGGCTGAGTCAAAAGCATTACCGTTCGCACAAAGACTTGCTGATGTTAGTATTCCATTGTTGAATCCTTCCAAAACTGCTCGGTTGAATTCATTTGACATTCCAAAATCATCTGCATTAAGTATAAAATTTTTAACCATAAATAATTCCTTGCATTTATACTCTATATATTATAATATAAAAATAATGAGTAACTTAAAACCAATACTTGCAATAATAGTTCCTTGCTATAATGAAGAACTTTGTGTCGTTTCAACAGTTGAGCGTCTTCTAGAAGTTAAAGCTGATCTTGTGCATAAAAATAAAATAAGCGAAGACAGTTATATATATTTGGTTGACGACGGTTCAAAAGATGATACTTGGAAGTTAATTTCAGAGATGCACAATAAATTTAATGATGTTAAAGGTCTAAAATTTATAAGGAATTTTGGCAATCAAAAAGCTTTGATTGCAGGATATGAATGTGTTAGAAATTTAGGTTGTGATTGTGCGGTTTCTATAGATGCTGATTTACAGCAAGATGAATGTGCTATAGAAAGATTTATAGATAAATATTTGCAAGGGGCTGATATTGTGTCCGGTATCCGTAACAGCAGAAAAACAGATACCTTATTTAAAAAAACGACAGCCATTTTGTTTTATAAGCTTATGAATATTCTGGGTGCTAAAATACCCATGAATCATTCTGATTTTAGATTGGTAAGTAAACGAGCATTGGATATTATGGAGTTGTATCCCGAAAAATATTTATTTTTACGCGGTTTTTTTAATGAAGTAGGTCTCAAAACTGAGTACGTTACTTTTGATGTAAAAGCAAGAATGGCTGGAGAATCAAAGTTTAACTTTTTAAAACTTATGGGTCTTGCATTAAATGGCATAACTTCATTCAGCGTGGTACCTTTGAGAATAATTTCTGTATTAGGATTCATTATGGCTTTTGTAAGTTTTATCATTGGAGCTGAAACTGTTGTTGAAAAAATATTTTTTCATAATACCCCTAACGGTTGGGCAACAAATATAATTCTACTCTGCTTTTTTGGTGGAATACAAATATGTTGTTTGGGTATAATAGGCGAGTATGTAGGGCAAGTATTCAGAGAAGTTAAAAGCAGACCAAGGTATATCAAAGAAATAGAACTCAAATAGAAAAACCGTGCCACTGTCTATCGAATTGTCAAAATATTATCTCAATATACCAAATCTCTTTTCAACAATGCTATACCCACAAGGATTGCCTTAGTGCTGCTATGTTTCCATCCTGACACGGTTCGACAGCTTATGCCATAACATTATCAAACGTCAACAATATGAATATATATAAATATTATTCCGATAACCCTCACAACAGGCTCTGCACCCCGCATAAGCTTCGGGTCGAGAGATCGCAAATCCCCGTGGAGCACGGCTTAAT
>CALUQI010000066.1 GCA_944322875.1 Candidatus Gastranaerophilales bacterium | reverse complement strand
CTTACGCGCTCAGTCCTGATAATCCTTCTATACTTTTTGAATATGGAAACTACTTACATTTGACAAATGATTTTCAAATGGCAGACGAAATATACACAAAAGCTCTAGCCATAAATCCACAAAACCCAAACATACTAGCTTTTGCGGCTTTAAACAACATACAATTAAAAAAGCTGGACAAGGCAAAAGAACAAATTGACAACGCCATAAAATTTGCAAACGATCAACCATTTTTACTTTTTATAGCAGGTAACGTAAGGTTTTTAATGAAAGAATACGATGATGCTAAAACTTACTTGGTAAAATCATACGAAAAAGAAAAAACTGATGAGTGTGAAAATCTTTTGGGACTTTGTTATTTGGAACTGGGCAATTATGAACAGGCAAATTTAATTTTTCAAAACTTGTTGAAAAAAAATCCAATGAACATAAATATACTTCTAAATAGTGCTAAATGTTTTGAAAAACTTGAAGATAAAACATCCGCACTCAGCATGCTGGAAAAAGCGGTAGAAATTTTTCCGGACTGCGAAGAAGCACACGAACTAATCCGAAAATTGTCATAAACATACTAAAAAATCGACTACCATTGAGAGTCGATTTTTCAAACTGGTTAATTTGGAATTTAGACCAAACCCAAAACCTTCTTGTACCAGGAAAATGTTTCTAATTCCAAACCATTAAATGTTGTCTTCAAGCACTGAGCTTTAAGATAATTTTCGAATTCATCGCTAAATTTTGATTTAACCTTAGTTTCTTCAATTTTTGTTACAACACCTGACATAGAATCCTTCTCCTTTTTCCGTTTAAGTTATTTATAACTTTTGCTTCATTATAACATGTTCGCGTTGATTTTTCTAGTAGTACAAGGGAGCTAAAAATAAAAACTTGCTCTTGGCAAGGGGAATAAATGTAAATTTTTGTAAACAATAGATGTATAAATCATATTAATAATATTAATAATTCTTTTGTGTTAATATTAAAAAATGATTTTAGTTGGTGAGAACATACACATAATTTCAAAATCAATAAGAACGGCAATCGAAAATAAAGACAAAGATTTTATTTTGGATTTAGTCAATTTACAAAACGGGATGGATGCTATTGATATAAATATCGGACCGGCCAGAAAAGAATCTATTTTTGAATGGTTAGTTCCGATAATAAAAAATCATTCTAATATTAATGTATCTTTTGACACTACAAATGCGGATGAAATGCGTCGAGGATTGGAATTATACGGGAACTGCACAAACTGTTTTATTAACAGCGCTTCCAAAGACACTGAACGTTTTGAAAAAATGACAGACTTAGCTCTTGAACACAATTGTAATTTAATATTACTTACACTTGATAAAGAGACAGGAATTCCAAAAACTTCTGACGGCAGACTTGAAATAGCATTTGAATTATATGAAAAATGTCTTTTGAAAGGACTTAAACCGGATAAATTATTTTTTGATCCATTAATACTTCCTTTAAGTGTTGACCAAAATCAGGCAATGGAAGCTATTAATACTATCAGAATGTTAAAAGAAAGTTTTGAACAACCGGTAAAAACAATAATTGGACTTTCAAACATTTCAAACGGTTCTCCCAATAATGTTAGACCATTGATAAACAGAGTATTTGCCTGCTTTGCTTCAGGTTCAGGACTTGATGCTGCAATTATTGATGCAAAAGATAATGAAATAATAAGAATAATCAAAATGATTGAAAGCAAAACTCCTCAAAATGATTATGACAAAATATATCTGGAGATTTCAAACACAATAAAAAATTTTGGCGAAATTTCCGATATAAAGTATGATATTAATAGTGAAATCCAACGTAATATAATTAAAGCTGCAGAGGTAATATTCGGAACTAAAGTTTATTCTCACAGCTTTACACAAGTCTAGTTTTTTGCTAGAATGTAAATTAAGGAGCAGGAAAATTAACAAACGGCTTTTAATATCAACAATAATAATTTTATCATTAACAGGAGTTTCTGCAGATGCATACATGACTCCGGAAGTCAACAAACTTTATCAGGAAGCTTGTTCCGCAGAATACCAAAATAATCTGCCTGATGCTATCGAAAAACTTAAAAAGGCAATTTCAATTTCAGGCAATGACAGTTTGCTTTTTACAAAACTTGGTGGTATATACTCTGAAATCGGGGAATATGAAAAAGCACTTAAATCATATGCCAAAGCCATTGAACTCAAACCTGATGATGCTTTTATGTATATAAGTGTCGGCAGTATTTATGAAACTCAAGGTAATTATCAAGAAGCTTTGAAAGCCTATCAAAAAGCATCTCAACTTTTCCCTGAATACAAATATAATCTTTTAAATATAGCAAACGTCCAATACAAAATGCATGATTATAAGTCATCGTCTGATACTTACCGAGCATTTTTGGAAATATATCCGCAACATTGGGAAGCACGTGAAAATTTAGCATCTGCATACCTTAACCTTGGTATGGCAGATAAAGCTGTTACAGAATACACAGCATTATATAATAAAAATTCCTCAACTTTTAAAGATTATGCTAGTTATGGAATCGCACTTGTAAAAACCGGGAATTACAGTAAAGGCGCAGAAATTTTAGAAAAAGCAATCGAACTGGATCAAGATAATACTTCTTGCCATATTAATCTTGCTTTTGCTTACCAAGAACTTGACAACAATGAAATGGCACTGGAACAATATAAAATTGTATTTGAGCAATTACCAAATCTTCATTCAATTAGACTTGATTATGCAAACCTCTTGGCTGACATGAATTTTAACGATCAAGCAATTGAACAATACAAAATATATATTGCAAATTATCCCACAGATTATAGAGCTTACAAAAATGCGGCTATTGTTTATAAACGTACAAATGATATAGATTCGGCCATAAATAACTTTGAAAAAGCACTTAATTATAAAAAGGATGACATTGATACAAAAATAGATCTTGCATCCTGTTACCATGCCAAAAAAGATTATGTAACTGCATTAAAGTATTATGATGAAATTCTGGCAATAAAACCTAATAATATTGATGTAAAAACAAATAAAGCATTTGCTCTACACGCACTGGATCAGTACGACAAAGCTATTGACTTATACGAAGAAATCCTTACAGCAAAAGATAATCCTTTAGTTCAATCAAATTTAACGAAAGCTCTAACATCTCAAGGCTTTGTTTTACTAGGCATGAAAAACTATTCCGATGCAACTGAATATTTTCAAAAGGCAATAAGCCGGAATTCAGCCGACGACTATGCCTATTATGGACTTGCAAAGGCATATCGTTCATTGGAATTAAATGAAAAAGCCGGTGAAATGTACGAAAAAGCTATTGCCTTAAACCCTGATAATACAAAATATAGCAATGAATACGGAGATTTTATTTCTCAATTATATAACACACAAATGAATACAGCGGAAATATCCGGAAATGATTTTTCAGATATAACACTTAATAACAATGGAGAAATTAATTCTCAACAGAATAAATCCAATACAAGCAAAGATTTGATAGCACTGGGAGACGAGAACTATCGAAAAAAAGAATACGAACAAGCGATAAATAATTATCAAAAAGCTTTAAGTATAAACCCAAGTGATGAAATTACTTTGCTTAAAGTCGGAAATGTATACAAATTAAAAAATGATAACAAAAATGCAAAAGATTTTTACAAACGTGCAATAGTTGTCAAACCTGATTATGCTGATGGTTGGTTTAATTTAGGTTTAGTTTATGCAAACGAACAAAATATGGCCGAAGCAAAAAAATCGTTCAATAAAGTGTTAGAAATAAATTCAGGATATGCATATGCATACTATGCACTCGCCATAGCTTGTGAAGAAGAAAACAACAAGACTGAAGCTCTAAAGTATTACAAAACTTTTTTACAATATAATAAAGATGTAAATATGGTGGCGGATGTTGAAAATAAAATTAAAAGTTTAGAGAAATGAATAAAATAATTATATGTATTCTGTTGATATTTACGTCAGTATTTTTTTCGTCTTGTACCAAAGATAAAGCAGCCATCCTTTTTAATAATAATCCAATAACTACGGAAAACGTGATGAAATACAGTTCTGTATTTCAAACAAATCAGAGGATATATTATTTAATTTTAATCCCCAAAAATATCAAAACACGCAAAATAGAAATTCAAGTCATAAAAAAAGACAATGATTACATGCGACTGGGATACAATCTGTATTGGAGTTATACAGCATATCTGAAAGAAGAACAAATGTATTACTACGATGACTACGTAGTAATACAACAACCCGGAGCATATGTAATGCGGGTTTACTCAAAAGATAACCCAACCAAAACACTTTGTATGTCTCAATTTTTTGTTAAGAATTAACATTTAACAAAATTTTTCTATTGAGATATATTATCAGAATCTAAAAGCGAAGTTTGTTCAATTTCAGTCGCATCTGCTTTGAGTTCAGATTTAATTGAAGAATCGTCATCATCTGGATTAATTATCTTATTAACAGAAACAACAGAATCATTGTCAACTAAATTTTGTGCTCTCACACCGGTTGCAGGTCGACCTTGTTGTGATATAGATCCTGCGTTAATACGAGTTACAATACCATTTGCAGTAACAAGCATGATATCGTCACTGTCATTAACAATAGTGAGTGCAACAAGTCTTGATGAACTTGTTTTAAATTTAGTAGCAATAAGCCCTATTCCGCCGCGATTTTGAGTTCTGAACTCAGATAGCTTTGTACGTTTTCCAAATCCGTCTGAGGTAACAACAAGAAGATCAGCATCATAATCATTAGGGACAATATCACAACCAACGATTTCGTCACCGCTTCTTAACTTCATAGATGTAACCCCACGAGCACTTCTTCCAAGCGGCCTTAAATCCTGAATAGGGAATCTAATAGCCATACCGCAAGAAGTACCTATAATTATTTCATCTTTTGCAGTAGCAAGTTTTACCCAATTTAGGTTATCGCCTTCTTCCAATCCGATTGCTATAATACCGTTTCTTCTTATATTTGAAAAATTATCAAGCTCAATACGCTTTATATAACCTTTTTTCGTAAGCATAATTAAATTCAATTCATGAGAAAAACTACTTACCGGCACAACCGCAGTAATTTTTTCATCCTGTTCAATAGGTAAAACATTTACTATCGGCAACCCTTTAGATTGTCTTCCTCCCTCTGGAAAATCGTAAACGTTAAGACTATAAACCGTACCTTTTGAAGAGAAGAATAAAACTTTATCATGCATCATAGCGGTAAAGAAATGTTGTATATCATCGTCTTCTTTTGTTTTAATACCGGATTTTCCTCTTGTGGCGCGATTTTGACGTTCGAATGTATCAAGAGAAATACGTTTCAAATAACCTTGATGAGTAATAAATACTGCCATAGGTGTATTAGGTGTCAAATCCTCAATTGTAACTTCACCTTGTTCGGGAAGAATTTGAGTTTTTCTGTCATCACCGTACTTTTCTTTATCCTCAAGCAGCTCAGCTTTAATTATATTTAAAACTTTTTGACGACTGGCAAGAATATCCTCATACTCTGCAATTTTTTTAATTAATTCATCATATTCTGCTTTAACTTTATCTTGTTCTAATCCTGTTAAGCGTCTTAACTGCATTTCCAGAATAGCATTTGATTGATCAACATCAAGCCCGAATCTTGACATCAAAGCATTTCTTGCATCATCAATAGTTTTAGATTTTTTAATAATTTCAATAACTTCATCAATTGAACCGAGTGCAATAATCAATCCTGCTAAAATATGAGCTCTGATTTTTGCTTTTTTAAGGAAGAAAATGGTTCTTCTAGTAACAATTTCAACTCTGTGCTCAACAAATTCATCTAAAACTTGTTTAAGATTCATCAATCGCGGTTGTTTGCCGCAAAGCGCAAGCATGTTAACCCCAAAAGTTGTTGCAAGTTGCGTATATTTAAACAAATTATTCTTAACAACATCCGGTTTTGCATCACGCTTGAGCTCAATAACAATTCTCATCCCTTCACGGTCGGACTCGTCACGAATATCAGAAATACCAGTAATTCTCTGTTCTTTAACAAGATCAGCAATTTTTTCAATAAGCATTGATTTATTAACCTGATAAGGTATTTCCGTGACAACAATCGCAGTACGAGATTGCCTGCCGGCGCCGCCGGCAATTTCTTCAAAACCTGCAACAGCTGACATTTTTATAGACCCGCGGCCAGTTTCATAAGCCTGTTTAATATCATTAATCCCGATAATAGTAGCAGCTGTTGGGAAATCAGGCCCTTTGATATATTCCATAAGTTCTTGAACTGTGATATCCGGATTGTCAATTAAAGCAACAGTACCATCCACAATTTCACAAAGATTATGAGGAGGAATATTTGTTGCCATACCAACGGCTATACCGGAGACTCCATTTAACAAAAGCATAGGTAATCTTACCGGAAGAACAGAAGGTTCTTGTAAGGAACCGTCGAAATTAGGTTCAAATTCAACAGTTTCACAATCAATATCAGCAAGCATAGATTGGGTAATTTTATGCATCCTTGCTTCTGTATAACGCATAGCGGCGGCTCCGTCACCGTCAACTGAACCAAAATTACCATGACCGTCTACCGTCAAATATCTGGTAGAAAAGTCTTGTGCCATACGAACTAAGGCTTCATATACAGCACTATCACCATGAGGATGGTACTTACCGAGAACTTCTCCAACGATACGGGCACATTTCTTAAAAGGTTTATCCGGCGTCATTCCAAGTTCGTTCATTGCGTATAGAATCCGTCTGTGCACAGGTTTTAAACCGTCTCTTACATCCGGCAATGCACGACCTACTATAACGCTCATTGCATAATCTATGTATGAACGCTTCATTTCTTCTCTTATATTAACCGGTACTATTTTCCCGTCATCAAAAATATTTTGTTGAGTCAAAAGTCTCCTCCTTACCCTTTATCTATGTATAAATTATAGCACAAAAACATTGTAAAGTCGCAATTTTAAAGTAATCTTTACATAGGGTAAAGTACTTTTTATATTTGTAAACATAAATTTTTAATTTACTCTAATTCTCCGGTAACATCATCGAAATTGTGTTTTTCAGGCAATGCAAAAGGCCGCATTTTGGGATTTGATTTATAATAATTCTTTTGTTTTGCGCTCTCTTTCATTGCTTTTCTGTGCAATTTTTGTATCATCTTAAGTTTTGAACGTTGTTCTCTGTCTAGAATCTTATAAAAATCCTTATTTTCTTGTTCTATAACTGATTTTATATCTCTTTTGACCGCATTGATCTTTTGTTCTTGAGTTTCTATATCAGATTTTGAGGCATTTTCATATTTAAGGAGCTTAAGACGGTAATTCTCCTCGTATAGAACACGAAATTTGCCTTCCAACAAAGCTGTATTTTTTCTTGTCATTTCGACTCTGGCTTTGGCCTGTTCTTCTGACAACCCTAAAGCATTTGAAACAGCAGCACGTTCTTTCTTTACCTGATCTGCGAAATTTCTGTTAAACTTCAAGTCATCAGCGAATATTTCCCTAGGCTTGTACGGAGAAAATTTTGCATCTTTAACTTTGTCCCCGTTATTAACAACAATTTTATAATCGGAATCAGGGTTGGCCAAAATCAACTGTCCTGTAAATATAAAACACAATAATGTTAAAGTAATATTTTTTTTCATCAGTACTCCTTAGTTACAATTATTACATAGTTTCCCATATAAGACAAATAATTAAGATTTGTTTATAGTAAAATTAGTATATGATTGAAATATCTTTAAGAAATTATGCACATTTGGGCGATGCAGTATGGGAACTTTATGTCCGTGAACATACAATTTTTAAAACCAGCAATTCAAAAGAATTACACAGAATCACAACTGAAAAAGTAAAAGCCGGATATCAATCAGAATTACTAAAGTTGCTCGAAAGCTATTTAAATGATGAAGAACAAGATATAATAAGACGAGCCCGCAATCTGACAGTACCTGTTTCACGTCGTGCGATCCACT
>CALUQI010000065.1 GCA_944322875.1 Candidatus Gastranaerophilales bacterium | reverse complement strand
AGAACGATTTGTTTCAAGGGGGATTATCACAAAACTCTTGAAGAAATTGAAAACTTCAAAGTTTACTGGAAATAATACTTTATTAACTTTTCCTTAGTTTTTTGTAAAGTCATTTGAAAATTTTTGGGAATATAAATTAATTACTAACAATTTGCTTTAAAATTCGCATAACTTTCAAATTTTCAACTTTATAACACGTTTGATTCCCATTCCGATGTCCAACAATTACTTTTGCATTTTTAAGAATTGATAAATGTTGAGATACTGTTGGTTGAGGAATATTCAAACATTCACACATTTTGCTAACATTACATTCAGGCTTTAACATCAAATTATAAGCAATAGTCAACCGTGTCGGGTGTGCTAATGCTTTAAAAATCGCAGTATATTCTTCTATATCTATATTTTGTTCTTTCATATTATAAGAATATTACGATATGCGAATATTGTCAAATTCTATATTGACAAACGGAAAAAAATCCGATAATATAAATATATGAATATACGAATATACCAAAATTACTCGGGGGCTAAATGAAAATAGTTATAATAGGTGGCGGAGCTTGCGGTGCAAGCTGTGCAACAAGATTAAGAAGATTAAACGAAAATTGTGAAATTACGATTTTAGAGCGCACAAACGAAGTTTCAATTGCAAATTGTGGGCTGCCCTATTATTGTTCTAATGTAATTTCAGATAGAGAAAAAATTCTGGTTTCTGACCCTGAAAAATTTAATAATATGTTTAATATTAATGTTAAATTGAATAGTGAGGTCATTGAAATTAATAGAGATGAAAAATATATACTTACTCAAAATAATGAAAAATTTTATTATGACAAATTAGTTTTAGCTCAAGGAGCAAATCCTATAAGACCGAATATAAACGGTATTGATAATAAAAATATTTTTACGGTAAGGACATTAGCGGATGCTGATAAAATCAAGGATTATATAGCTAAAAATGACATTAAAAATGCAATAGTTATTGGTGGCGGATTTATTGGGGTTGAGATGGCCGAAAATCTCGCTCATATTGGAATTAGCACAAAACTTATTGAATTGTCCGACCAAATTTTAGCACCTGTTGATTATGAAATTGCGTGCTTTGCCCAAAATGAAATGAGAGCAAATGGTGTTGAATTAGTACTATCAAATGGCGTCAAAAGTTTCGGAGAAAAAGAAATTGAATTAATATCCGGGAGGAAAATTTCATATGATATCGCAATTTTATCAATTGGTGTAAAACCTGAAATTGCATTAGCCAAAAAGACAGGGCTTGAGGTTAATCGAGGAATCAAAGTCAATGATATTATGCAAACATCTGATCCGGATATTTTTGCAGGCGGAGACAGCATTGAAGTAAAAAATTTTGTAACAAATGAAGATGTACTTATCCCATTAGCAGGTCCTGCCAACAGACAGGGAAGAATTATTGCAGACAATATTTGCGGCATTAATTCTTCTTATAAAAAATCGCAAGGAACATCTGTTTTAAAAGTTTTCGATTACACTGTTGCTGCTGTCGGTTATAACGAAAAATTGTTAAGAAAAGAGAACATCCCTTATTGGAAAGTTTTAACTTTTGGAAATTCTCATGCCGGGTATTATCCTAATGCAACCTCTACATTATATAAATTACTATTCAATAATGAAGGTAGAATTCTTGGGGCACAAGCTGTTGGTCAAGAGGGTGTAGAAAAAAGAATTGACGTAATATCTTCTGTAATGCGTAATAACGGTAATATTCAGGATTTGTTGGATAGCGAATTATGCTATGCTCCACCATACTCATCTGCAAAAGATCCCGTAAATATTTTAGGAATGTGTGCAGATAACGTTTTGAAAGGGTTTGTAAAACCTGCTTATTATGAAGATATTGAAGATTCATTTATCGTAGATGTAAGAATTCCTGAAAGTTATAATACAAAAACTATTGACGGAGCTGTTAATATTCCGCTTGCACAATTAAGAGAAAGATTAGTTGAAATTCCAAAAGATAAAAAGGTTATTTTATTCTGTAATACTGGCTATACTAGTTATCTTGCATCAAGAATTCTAATTCAAAAAGGTTTTAATAATGTATATTCTTTAATGGCCGGAATAAAACTTTATAATGAAATTAAAAAGGACAAAGAAAATAAAGTTTTAGAGAGAATAAAAATTCCTGCTGATTTTCAAGCAAGCAAAAATGTTATAAAAGTTGATGCCTGCGGACTATCTTGTCCGGGACCGATAATGAAATTAGCAGAAAGTATTTCTCATATGATTGATGGTGAAATTTTGGAAATTTCAACAACGGACAAGGGTTTTTATACAGATGTTGAAGCTTGGTGCAATTCAACAAATAATACTTTGTTAAGTTTAGATAATGTTAATAAAAAAATAATTGCAACCATTCAAAAAGGACAAATAATTACTCAAAATCGAAATAAACAAACTCCGGCAAAAGATGCTCAAACAATAGTTGTTTTTTCTGACGATTTAGATAAAGCACTAGCCGCTTTTATTATTGCAAATGGTGCAAAAGCAAGCGGGCAAGACGTTACTTTATTTTTCACTTTCTGGGGATTGAATATTTTAAGGAAAGACAATATCACGGTAAAAAAATCTTTCCTTGATAGAATATTTGGATTTATGATGCCGAAAGGTGCAAACAAATTGACCCTTTCTAAAATGAATATGGGCGGTATCGGGTCTATGATGATGAAATGGATTATGAAAAATAAGAATATCTTGACCCTGAAAGAACTCATAGCCCAAGCACAAGTTAATGGTGTTAAATTTATTGTTTGTCAAATGAGTATGGATGTTATGGGAATTAAGAAAGAAGAACTTCTTGAAGGTATAGAGATATCCGGAGTCGCAAAATATATAGCCGAAAGTAATAATTCACATTCAAATTTGTTTATATAACATTATTAAAAAAGGAGAAAAATTATGAAATCAATCACAACTTTTGATCTACAGTATGCGCACAGATTTTACAATTTTAAAGGTGAAGCCCAATATTTACATGGTCATACTGGGGTTTTGACTATTGAAGTAGAAGATAGTATTAACCCCGGCGTAAATATGGTATTTCCTTGCAATGAAATCCAAAAAACAGCTTGGAATGTTTTAAAGAATTTTGACCACGCAACAATTTTAAGAGAGGATGATCCTCTTTTACCTGCTATTTTAGAAGTTTACGAAAAACAAGGAATTAAGAATGGTGCGCCACAAAATACAATGAAAGGAGAAGCTTTCAAAACAACTTTAGCAACGGCGTATCCTGATTGCAGACTTGTTGTAACTAAAGAGACTATGACTGTTGAAGGGATGATAAAAATAGTCTATGAGCTTTTAAAAGATAAATTAAACATTTCTAAAATAACATTTACAAGCGGAGTAAATGCGGCAAGTGAAGAATACGAAGTAAGCAAGACTCTTGACCGTTGTCCGTTATGCGGAATATTATTGAATGCAGATGGTATTTGTCCAAAATGCGGCTATAGAAAAAATTAATTTTAAGAACGTATTTACCAAAAGTATTTTTATTTTAAAATACTTTTGGTAATTTATAAAAAGATATAGAGAATTTAATATAAAAAATCATATCTAAGTAATAGAATTAATTCTTAGTATAAGAGTGTATTGTGCATTTTTATTATAAATTATTTTAGAATGACGGGAAAAAACTTTCATGGTACATTTAAAGTTATGTTAGAGTTCAAAAAAGCAGAATACAAAGACATAGAATCTCTTGCAACCTTGGCATCCGAAATATGGCATGAATATTGGGTGGACATTCTTACTTCCGAACAAATAGAATACATGGTCACAAATTTTCAATCCGCACAAGCCATTAAAACTCAAATAGAACAAGAAAGTTATGAATATTATTTTATAGAATACGAGAATAAAAAAATTGGATATTTTGGGATTTCATATAAAAAGGATTACTTATTTTTATCAAAATTATATTTAAAAAAAGATTACAGACACCATGGATTTGGAACAAAAACCTTTCAAGAAATTATAAAAATAGCTATCAAAAATAATTACAATGATATTCAATTAACAGTAAATAAATATAACAAAAACACAATAAAAGCATATGAAAAATGGGGTTTTAAAATAATAGATTCTGTGGTTACAGATATAGGAAGTGGTTTTGTTATGGACGATTATATAATGTCATACGTAATAAGTAATTATACCTAGTCAAACATACGTAAGCATAACTTCGGACTTGTTGTAAATCATAAGATAGTAAATAATAAAGGGGTATACATTTAAAAGGAGACCCCATTATGAACAGATTTAAAGATTTTTTCAACAAAGTATCTCAAAGCAAGAAGATTTTTTCTCGAGAAGAAATAAAGAACATGACATCAGATGAATTTCGTAAAAACGAGAAAGCCATCGACTATCAAATGGAGAACATAGGAGTACCAAGCAGCTTTGATCTTAATCGAAATATTGGAACAGTAACAGGCGGAGCATCCTATGTAGACGGGATGAATGCGGGAGACGTACTGCAGAGCGTACTATACGAAGATGTAATAAATCCGATATTTCCTATGACATCGAAAAGTATTCGGAACGGAATGCACGATATGTCAGAAGCGAAAAAAGACAAAAATGCAACTATATTAAAAGATTTAAACAGTATCAACGACAAAAAACTTTTTGACTTTATGAAAGACACAACAAAAATCCCAGTAAACACACAGGGAATAAGATATAATAATTCTTCAAGCACAGCAAAAAAACTTGCGAATTCTTCATACATAAAAAATTTCATAAAAGACAACTACGATGAATTAAAAAACAGCAATATAGAAAGTGCCCTTATAAAAACAAACAAGTTAAAAAGTCCGGATATATGGGGGACTTTCGGCAGTTTTACTTTATATAATCCACGCATAGACAAAAACAATAATTTTTCTGCACAAGCAGTAGACTATTATAATTTTTCAGACAGCAAAAGTACAAATATGCCAAATAAATGGGGCTACGGATTACAAGAAAAAGGCATTTTACAGAACTATTATACAGTTACTGATATTTTTAAAAAACTGAAAAAATAGTCAACTAGGCTATTGACTTACCTGTTTGGGTAATATACAATAATCAAAAACAGGAAGTATTATGAAAAAAACAGATTTTTTAAACATAGGTATTTATTCGAATCCAACAACATTTTTTGCAGTACTGACAGCATTTCTGACGATTGCAATAATTGTAAATACAGGATTTCATCTTCCCGATTATTATATAAACAGTCATGTACTTGAGGAAATCAGGGATTACAATATAGCAATTGACTCAAATTTTATATACATAGAACCGGGATATCAAAATCCATTATTTGTATTTCAGAATTCTATATTTCAAATTTTCACATTTTCACTAAGTTTTTTAATTTTTGCAGTAATAATGAAAATCAGAACTTGGGGAGATTTTAAAGAACTTAAACCAATAACAAATAAAAAATTTGTATACATATGGCTAAACGTTTTAGCACCGTTGATATTAATTTTAAAGGCAATTCAAATTTCAAGCTTGTGTGATCTGCAAATGACGCCGGCATTTGACCATTCTGCCGGACTTTGTTTTATTTTCATAATGGCACTATTAATATTATATTTAATTTTTTATTTTCCGATAACAAATACCGTATTCTTTCTCATATACAATAAAAATAAAAAAAATAAATTTTTAAAATTTATGTTGTATTGCTTTATGGCAGGAATTTTAATTCAAACGATAGTCATGAATTCATACAACTACTCACCGCTTTATTTATTATTCAACTTATCAGATATGGTATGGATATATCTTTTGTTGTCCGCGCTTAGAATATGTAAATAGACTAACTGGGTAATTACAAAATATTTATCACTATATAGAATAAAATCAGGAATTAGGAAAAATGATTAAAAAAATTTTAAATTTTTTAAATATTCGTGTTAAGATACACATATGGAAAAGAAGATTTTTACGGAATCTTTTAAGATAAGGTATTCTGAAACAGACTACAACTTAGTTTTAAAGCCCTCAGTTTTACTAAATTTTTTACAGGATACGGCAAGCGACAATGCAGAGGAATTAAATTTTGGTTATACATACATAACTAAAAAGAATCTTGCTTGGTTTCTTTTAAAGTACCGAATGGAATTTAAGAATTACCCATCGAACATAAGCAATCTAACAATAACGACCGAGCCTCGCGGGTACAACAAATTATTTGCATATCGCGATTTCAATCTATATTCAGACAAAGAACTTTTGGGCAGGATATCCAGTACATGGTCGCTTGTAGACATAGACAAAAAGACGTTGACACCAATCTCAGCATCTTTAGAAAATAACATATACATGCAGCCATACAAAAAACGAGAAGATGATCTTTTATACAGCAAAATTCAACCAATAAAAAATATAGACGTTGAATCGATCTATGACATAAGATTTGATGATATTGACGTAAATTGCCACGCAAACAACGCAAATTATATTACTTGGGCATTTGAGACATTAGATTTTGATTTTAGGAGTAAAAATAAACTTAAAACATTAGATATAGTATTTAAAAAAGAAATAAAATACGGTAACAAAATAATTTCACAAACAGAGATAGACAAAAATACCAGTAATCATGTACTTAAGAATGCTGAGACAGGTGAAGAATTATGTCTAATTTATGCTGAATGGAGTAACGAAGCGCAAAAAATAATTTGAGCGGTTTTAGTAATATTACTTAAAATAGACTTGTAGATAGTATCTCAAAGATTTATAATGAACATGCTTTAAAAAACAGAAAGGATTTATAATGGTTTTAGAAATGACATTTCCGCAGCTGGAACGAGCAATTAACCCAACACATGACATAAAACTTTTTGCGGGTCGCTCCAACCCGAAACTTGCACAAGAAATAGCAGAGTATTTAGGAACAACAATAGGTCCGATGGTAGTAAAGAATTTTGCAGACGGAGAAATATACGTACAGGTAAAAGAGAGTGTTCGTGGTGATGATGTTTTTATTATACAGCCGTTATGCAATCCTGTTAATGAGAATTTAATGGAACTTTTAATAATAATAGATGCCTTCAAGCGAGCAAGTGCAAAAACAATCACGGCAGTAATTCCATACTATGGATATGCACGACAAGACAGAAAGACATCCGGCAGAGAAGCCATAACAGCAAAACTTGTTGCAGATTTACTGACAACGGCAGGAGCAAACAGAGTTTTAGCTATGGATTTACACACCGGACAGATTCAGGGATTTTTTAACATACTTGTTGACCACATATTTGCGACACCAATACTGGTAAACTACATAAAGAGTTTAAACATAAATCCTGATGACATGGTTGCAGTCAGTCCGGATACAGGAGGAGTTCAAAGAACAAGACACTTTGCAAAACAGATAGGATGTTCACTGGCAATAATAGACAAACGTAGAGATAAGCATAATGAAGCCATTGCCTCACATGTAATTGGCGATGTAAAAGGTAAAGTATGCGTAATGTTTGACGATATGATAGACACAGCCGGCACAATATGTGAAGCTTCGAAATTATTAATAAAAGAAGGAGCCAAAGATGTCTATGTTTGTGCAGCACACCCTGTATTTTCAGGTCCTGCAGTCGAGAGACTGGCATCCGCACCGATAAAGGAATGTATTGTAACTAATACTATTCCTTTGGATATGGAAAAAATGCCTTCAAACATAAAACAACTTTCTGTAGCTCCCCTATTGGGTCAAGCTATATCAAGAATTCACGATGATGAATCAGTAAGTTCTTTATTTGGATTTGAAAAAGATATTCAAGTATCATAAATATACATCAAATGAATGATATTCAATTAAAGAATGAAAGATAAAAAGATATATGCCGATAAGGAGAGTATGATATGAAAAACTACGGTTTTTCATACCTCCTCCCCAAGTCTGGTAGCCGTTCTTGTTGAAGACGGCTTTTTTTTTACAAATAATAATTTGCAAAACAACAAAAACTTTGATATAATTTTTGCGTAAAGAATTTATGGAGGATTTTAAAATGGGTCAAAATACGCACTGTGTCTACTTTCTTAAATGGGGGGGGGGCTGTAGTCAAGACCCGCTCCACGCTTGACTTTGCAAGGTTTCGTTTTTGCGAGTTTACAAAATCTCTTGCCAAAGTTAATTGTCGTCGTTATGCTTTTACTCTCGCTGAAGTCCTAATCACTATTACAGTTATCGGTGTCGTTGCTGCATTAACTATTCCTAATTTGGTTAATAATTATCAAAATAGAGCTTGGAATACCGCTTCTGCCGTCTTTCAAAGAAAGCTCGGGGAAGCTTTAAAAGTTATGAATTCTCAAGGTACTCTTGCTGGGTATTC
>CALUQI010000064.1 GCA_944322875.1 Candidatus Gastranaerophilales bacterium | reverse complement strand
ATTAAAATAACTCTTATTTCATGTCAAATAAATGTGTTCAATTGTTAACATTTCTATATCCTGTTCCTGCTCTAAATCCTGATAAAAAGTACATTACAGGTAACATCGGCTCTACCCATTTTAACCCGGAAAGAACTCCTGCCGTCGCTATATCATCACTGTGTAATGCTATATCTAATGCTTCCGGTTTTCGCTCTGAATATATTCCTGATTCTTTTTTTTGCTTGAATAAGGGATTTATTATTTTTTTGCTTAAAAAGTTGGCAATGTAACTCCCGCCGATTATTCCGGTAAGTGTTATACCCGAAAGTATTGCCGTTAGTCTTTTGGCTGGTGTTAAAGTCTTAATGATTCCTTTTTGGTTAAGTTTCTCAAGCCCGTACAGTGCTGCTCCCGCTCCAACATTGCATAAAAATATGTTCGCAAAATATTGGTAAAATCCTTCTTTTATTTTGTTGGAAGTCCCTTTTTTGCTACGTGTACCAGTGAGTGTGTCTGCTGCAATCCCACCTGCTATACCGCTTAATACCGGTATTGCACCTAGGATTGATAACCGTTTTATTTCTGAAAAAATCTCCTTTGATGTGAGATTGTTCCCTTCTGAAAATAATGTCTTGAATAAAAAGGTTTTGTTTGAATCGTTTTTTAATTTTTCAAACAAAACCGAAATCTCGTCTAACGAAAGGTGGTTTCGCTTAGACTTATTAAGTATAGACAGTAAAATTTCATCCGTTGGATTGCTTAATTTTTTATATTTTTCAATTGCATTTGTTTGATTTTTTACTATTTGTGACAGAGGTTTGATGTCTATTAAATTGCATTTTTTTATTCCTATTAGTGTTGTGCTTATTATCGCAGAAGATATTATCGTATCTTTTAATAATCTGTTTTTATCGTCCTTATTTTTGCGTACGTCGTTTAATACCATTAATGAACCAGAACAAATTAATAATTTTGGTATTTGCTTATTCAGTTTGTTTATTATAATTGGTTGATCAATATATTTTGCTATCGTTTGTATTTTCATAATTGTTAGTTTAGACTAATTTTGTTAGACATGACTAACTTTATACTAAAAGAAATCATTTGTCAATATATCTCTAATTAAAAATTATGAAAAATTTTTTTTATGACAGATAATAAATTGACGGATTTTTTCAAGATTTTGGTCAGAAATAAGATGTTCAGTTGCACAGGCTATTTCATCGGAGTTTTCAAGTTTTAAAATTTCAGCAAAAAATTCTTTTAAAATTTTATGTTTTTCCAACAAGTTTTGAGCTTTTTGTTTTCCTAAATCAGTCAATGTTATAGGTAAATATGGCAGATAATTAATAAGTTTCTTTGCAGCGAGCAGATTTAAGGCAGAAGTAACGGATGCTTTTCTTACATTTAAAGCTTCAGATATATCAGTGACTTTTGCGTGTCCTTTTTGAAGAACTTGGATATATATTTCTTCAAGATAATCTTCCTGACTTTTTGACAGATTTTCCATAAGAGCATTATAGTATAAATTTCTATAACTTGCAAAATTTCTGCAATGGCTGTATTATCAAAGTAAAGTTTTCTTAAAAACTTAATTTAAAGTGTTTTATATATTGATTTTCGGAGTAAAATAATTTTATGAAAGCAGTTGAAGAACAATTATATTCAGATATTCCTCCAACAAAATTAAGGAATAAAGATGAGAAATTTAAACCGGCTAAAACTAATAAATTTTGGTTAACGGTTGCCAGTTTGTTCTTTTTTAATATGCTTCAGAATAGGTTTTATGCATTCAGGTACAAGAACGTAGAGAATTATTTTTCCAGAGATGATAAATATCCTACCATTATATTTGCTCCTCACTGTAATTGGTGGGATGGTATAGTTTTGTACAATATATCTCATAGAATTTGTCATAAAGAGATACGTTTAATGGTTGAAGAATTAAACAGGTTTCCGCTTTTGCGGCGAGGTGGTGCATATTCAGTTAATAAAAAATCACCTCAATCGGCAATGAAGGCGCTTAAGTATTCGGTGGAACTATTAAGTGATTTAAGAAATATTTTATTTATTTTTCCTCAAGGTATTATTAGGCCTCCTCATTTCAGGCCGATAGAGTTTCAGACGGGTCTTGCATATATTGCGCAGAATGCTGTTAAGAAATATGGCAAAGTTAATCTTATACCTATTTCTATTGATTATTGTTTTTTGCGTGATAACAGACCGGAGGTTTTGGTAGAATTTGGCAGTAACATTGAGTTAGCAGATTCAAATTTGGATAGAAAAGAACTCACTAGCGTCCTTGAAAATGCAATGACAGAAGTTTGTGACAATCAGATGATGAACATTTCTAAGGGTAATATTGCAGATTACAAAATACTTTTCAAACAACATCTAAAGTGGTATAGAAGAATTGAACAGAGATTGAAAAGTATAGATTTACCTGATGTTGCAAGTGTATAAAAATGTTTAACACTTATGCGTCGTAGCGTTTAAATCCTTTTTCAATATTTTTGCTTATAAGAGATTTAACGGTGTCATATTCTGTAGTAAGAGATGAAATTTCAGTGTCTAAATTTTTCATTTTAAGGTCAATGATTTCTTCTTTTTGGTTAAGTCTCTGTTTTTCAGTATTATATTTGGCTTCAGCTTTGGCAATAGCTTCATCATCACTTATTTCTCGTATATAAGTATTGGTGGAATAACTACCCTGATAGTAATATCCGTCATCAGAACAAGTCGATATCATGTATTTACCGGTTTTAATCATTTCTTGTAAATAATCACTATCGTTAACGTTATTATTTTCAGTCCAGCCATTAAGACAGATCTGATTGAATATTGCATCATAAAAACCTGATTGTAAAGCCTGATCAGTATTTATTCCTGTTGCGGTTTGAACCATAAATGTAAAGTCAGATTCTTCATTTATTAAATTACTGTTAGCCACTTTTTGATCGCCATTGATATAAAATTGACTATTCTGTAGACCTTCCATGTATTGAGCAAAATATGTAAGGTAAGCTTTGGCAATGTTGGTTATGTTAATGGCTACTCCATCACGAGCATCTTTTTCACGCTCAGGATGTCCAGATCCATTATTATATTTGTTTGTTAATGTAATAAAACCTAAAAAGTCAGCATTATCAAACACTGTAGCTGGGTCACTTCCAGCCCCACCTTCAGGATTTTGTTGTTTAATTCCATCCATAGCACCTTCAACACCAGTTGTATAACCATAACAAGATTCGCCTATTGTTGAGGTTTGGCACATATACGATTGATATTCCAGAGCTAGGTTGCTTGGATTTATAAGACTTTGTGTCATAGATTTTGCATAGTTAAGAGCTGTTTGAATTTTAGAATCACCTGTAACTCCCAATATAGACTCAAATTCTTCAAACATCCAGTCCCAAATTTCAGAACTGCTAATTGCTGTAACTGCATTTTTAATACATGGTGTTACTTCATCTAATGTTCGGTCACCATCATTATCTTGGTTTGCCGACACTAAAATCCTATAGTTGTTATTCAAAATGTCAGATAAGCCAAAAGAACTATTTGAACCTTGAGTGATATCAGCAGCATTGTCAGAACGTATTATTACACTGTTGATTGCATTTCCGTTTTCTATGTTGTCAAGTGATGTGCCGGTTAAACTAGTAACCTTAGTGCTATAACATAGGTTAGTGGAATTACTCATGTAATCAAGCAGTTCTTTATAAGTCATTGATTCCACTTGAGTAGTTACAAGGTCTGTTGTCCCTAATCCCATAGAAGATGCATACTGAATACCTTTATATGTTTCGGCCTGGTCTGTTGTTAAAACTCCATTAGCTGCCAATCCATCTAAAAAGTTGTTTCTTACTTCTTGTGAAGGCAGAGAACCTATACCTTCTTGCGGAATTCCTGCAGCTCTTGCTGCTGCAGCATAAGCACTGTTTAAAACGGTTTTCCCTGAGGTATCAGTTGTTAATATCGGTAAATAACCATTAAGTTCTGATGGTGTCATCATTAGACCGTATGTTAATCCATACGATGTGTCTCCGGTTCCGTAAAAATCGTATACAAGCTTTGTAGCATCAAGTGAATTCTGATACTGCGTTGATAAATCTGTCATACTACGGGATAACGCTATTTTTTCGTGTGAATAGCGCATTGACTGAAACTCACAATCTGATTTTCGTGAGGTTATAGTTAACAGTCTCGCTTGTGATGCTGCCAAACCCATATCAGTTCTAATTTCCTTTCGTATTTCGTTAACAGAGTTTCCTTGTATTCATGTTCTGATACGGTTTTTATTCTCTAAATCTTTAAATTTAAAGATAAAATTTGTTACAAAAATTAACACTATTGGGGTTAGACATTGTTTAAATATCCATTAAATGATTGATGTTAAGTATTAAATAATATTCTATTGTAAAAATGGGGCAGGGAATATGAGTACTCAGACTATAAATCCGATAGATTCGAAAGAATTATACAACCAATATGACTGGTATAAAAATACTTTTCCACCGGTAATACAGCGTTGTTGTGATGAATTTTTCCTGTCCGGATTTGAGTTTTTTATGATTGGTCTAAGCAAAAATGCTAATTTTTTAATGGATAAAGACCCCTATTTTGTAACAAAAATACGTATTGATAAACAATATGATATGTTTTTCAGAAGTTCAGAAAATGCAATTTCTATGATATTAGATCGTGTTTTAGGTAAGCCTAACAAGTCTTTTACTTTAAATAGAATGACAGACTTAGAAGCGAAAATAATTACTGCTTTTAATGATTATATATTCAATTTTGTGTCCCAACTTTTATCCCCTCCTCCCGGAAATGAATTAAGGAGATCAAATTTTGATATAATTCACTTAACATTTTTGGTAAAGGATATAGAAAATAAAAAGTTTGGTAAATTTATTGTTTCGTTGCCGGATGCTATGTTAAACCCGGTTAGTATTACTTCTAAGAGTGAAAAATTTGACAGTACATCATTTAAAAACAGTACACTAGAAGTTAAAATAAAAATTGGCAGTACGAAATTCACAATGGCCGATTTAAAAAATCTTGATACAGAAGATATAGTAATTTTTGACGACAGTAATACAAAACATATGACACTTGTAGTCGGCGATTATGTAAAAGATATAAAGTTGAACCCAAATCTTGGTTTGATAACACCTGTTGAAAATAATGTAGGAGGAAATATGGGAGCTGATAATTTATGGGATAGCATTGAAGTCGATATGAATGCAGAGTTTGATGCTGTAAAGATAACTCTCGGTGAACTTAAAAATATTGAGGATGGTATGGTAGTTGATTTAACTTCAATTTATGATAATAAGGTTACTTTAAAGGTTGAAGGTAAGACTATAGCACGTGGAGAATTGGTTATAATCAATGATCATTACGGCGTAAAAATAACTGAAGTTACAACATCACAAAAGGAAGAGGTTGAAATTTCTGAGGATACCGGTTTGGTTGAACAGCCGGCTGAGGAAGAAATTTCAGCGGAAGAAGTTTCAAATCAACAAGAATCAGAACAACAGGATGATGAATTTGATTACAGTGATTTTGAACTTGACGATGAGGACATTTAGGGAGGTCTTATGGGCGGATATATTGCAAACTTTACTGTTTATACAATGGCAATGCTCGGTTTGATTTGCTTTGCATTATTGGTTTACAAAAAATTCATTATTAAGAGTGGGTTAAAAAGTAAATCAGAGTTTTTGAGTGTGGAAGAAAGTATAAGTATAGGTCCTCGAAAAAATATTTACGTAATAAGAGCGGGGCGTGAAAGATTTCTTGTTGCATCTGACGTTGACAGAACAAGCCTTATTTCAAAGCTTGACACGCAAAAAAGGGTAGAACGTCAACCGGAGAATGAAGATTTACCGGTTATAGTTGATTTTCCACAGACCCCTGTAATTAAACAGATGCTAAAAAAAATTAATGATTTATAAGGATATAAAATGGAAACGATAATAAAAGATATGAATCCGGTTTTACAGATGTTAATAGTTATGACGGTATTTTCACTTTTGCCGTTAGTATTTTGTTGTATGACAAGTTTTCTAAGATTTGTGATAGTATTTTCTATGCTGAAAACAGCACTGGGTACTCAACAGGTACCTCCTTCTATTGTTATCATAGGTTTAGCAATGATTTTAACTTTTTATACAATGGGTACCACATTTACAAAAATGTATGAACTCGGTTCAATCCCTTACCAGCAAAACAAGAACATGATTGAAGCTATAAATGAAGGTTCTAAGCCTTTAAAAGAGTTTATGATGAAACAAACCAGAGAATCTGACTTGGCATTTTTTGTGGAGCTTTCTCAAAAAACTCCACCGGAATCTCCCGAAGAGATTACGATATGGCAAGTCGCCCCTGCATTTATAATTAGTGAACTTAAGACAGCTTTTGAAATAGGTTTTATCATTTTTGTTCCATTCATTGTTTTGGATTTGGTTGTTGCCAACATATTATTGGCACTTGGTATGTTTATGCTCTCTCCGACAATAATTTCGTTACCTTTCAAATTACTGATATTTATTGCAGTTGATGGATGGGCACTTATTGTTCAGGGACTTGTTACAAGTTATAATTAGAGGATTAAAATTATGGAACCGTTGATAGAATATTTAGCAAGAGGATTTATGGTAATGTTGGCAATATCAATGCCTTGTGTATTGGTTGCAGCCGGAATAGGTCTTGTTGTAGGTATATTGCAGGCTGTAACTCAAGTCCAAGAACAGACTATAGCAGCAGCACCAAAAATTTTGGCTGTATTTTTGGTAATTATTATCGGAGGAGTTGGGTTTATCAGACTTCTTACTAATCTTTTCAGTGACGGAGTTGCGCTAGCATTTAATATTGTACCCAAAAATGAGACTTATGTTCTTTCTTCTGATTATTACAAATATACAGCACCTTTTGCCGGTGAGATGAAAGACGGTTTTAGAAATAAACAATCAGTGAATGATATTATGAAAAATCCCGGTAAACTTCCATTTACTGATAGCCAGCAAAGTATTAAGTACTTGCCTAGTCAAAGGAATCCTGTGCCGCAACCGGATCTGGTTGAGACCAAAAAAATACTTGGAAGATAATCAATGAAGAGAATTATTTTAATATTAATAATAATATTTTTGACAAAATTGCCGGTTTTAGCTTATGAAAATTGTTTCTTGATTTCCAATTCTCCGGTGAGATCTGTCATAGTGGAGAATACTGATATTGTTGATGCAAAACCTGTTTTTACAATCGATAATCAAAAAAAAATAATTATAATTACAGCAAAAAGGTCTGGTAGTACAAAAATTTTGGTTAAACATCCTGATAACGTTGATGCTATTTTAGAAGTAAAAATAACTGATAAATCAACTAAAGTGAATCTTCCATCCGGTTTTGAATGCTACACGATAGATGAAACGCCGGATTCGGTTGATATATTGTTTCCTCCTTTGAAGGAGAGAAATAGCGGTAAGAAAGGCAGGGAGTAGTGGAAATTGTACTGTCAGAATTAATGAAAATGTTCCCTGCACTTAATACGATGTTAGCGGCGGGTATTATGGTTTTTTCACGATTAATCGGTTTTACAAGATTTGCTCCTGTTTTTAACCGAAAGGAAATCCCGAGTATGGTGAAGATTGCACTTTGTCTACTTTTAACGATTGTTATAACTCCGTTTGTGAAGACACAAGATTTATTCATAATGCAATCATTCGTATTATCAATAGTTTTGAATATAGTAGCGGGTGCACTTATTGGTTATATGGCACAATTAATCCTGATGGCAGTTGAAGCCGGAGCAGATATGATAAATATGCAAATGGGATTGTCTTCTGCCATGGTGTTGGAACCCACTACGTCGAGTCAAGTATCTATATTAAGTAAGATAATGGCATTGTTTGGGTTGTTAATATTTATAAATCTGGGAGGAGTGTATTGGCTTATAAGAGCTTTGATGCGCAGTTTTGAAATATTCCCGATATATTCTACAAATTTGCCTCTTTCTGAAATAGTTAATATGAATTATCTTATAACAATGTCATCGAATGTATTATTCATGGGTTTGCAGATAGCAGCCCCTGTACTTTTAGCAACATTAGGACAGGACATAATTTTGGGTGTAATTTCTAAAACTGCTCCGCAAGTTAACGTCTTTCAATTGAGTTTTCTTTTTAAACCTGTCTTGGGTGCCGCAATTATGGTTTGGATTTTGCCTATGCTATTGAATATAATTGCCGAGTATTTTTTGTCTTATTCAAACATTTTTTAATCAAAAAGCAGGTCTTAAAAGACCTGCTTTTTGAAAGTTATTAAGTTTCTATAATTAAGCCATAGCTTTTTCTACAGCAACGGCAACCGCAACGGTAGCACCGACCATCGGGTTGTTGCCCATACCGATAACACCCATCATTTCAACGTGTGCAGGTACAGAAGAAGAACCTGCAAACTGTGCATCACCGTGCATTCTTCCCATAGTATCTGTCATACCGTATGAAGCAGGACCTGCAGCAACGTTATCAGGGTGTAGCGTACGTCCTGTACCACCGCCTGATGCTACTGAGAAGTATTTTCTGCCGTTTTCCCAACACCATTTTTTATATGTGCCTGCAACCGGATGTTGGAAT
>CALUQI010000063.1 GCA_944322875.1 Candidatus Gastranaerophilales bacterium | reverse complement strand
TGGTCGGGATGACACGATTTGAACGTGCGACCCCCTCGTCCCAAGCGAGGTGCGCTACCAAGCTGCGCCACATCCCGTCAGTTTTGCGACAATATTTTTGATAATTGTCGTTTGATTTGTATTAAATTGTCAAATATTTTCAGGTGCGCTACCAACCTCTCACAAACGATACTTAATCGTTTGTTCGGCAGAGTGTCACATCCCGTCAGTTCTGCGACAACATCTTTGATGTCGTGTGTAATATTTAGTTATCAAATATTTCTTCGGCTCGTAGTTCTGCTTTATAAAAAAGGAGCGGCTAGTTGCCGTACTCCTCTAGTCTATGATAAAAAAAAATAACCGTCAAGACTTTTGTATAAAAATTTTAAGACGGCTTTGCTTTCTGCTTTTACACTATTTCCCTTCGTCAATTAGTTCAAATTGGTCTTTGCTTACACCGCAAGCTGGGCAAACCCATTCTGAGGATAGTTCGTCAAACTTTTTGCCTTCTTTTTCTTCGTCATATACCCACTGGCATACCAAACATTTGTATCGCATATTTTTCTCCTTTCTTTTTTACTCTAAAGTAATTTGTTAATATTTTGTATTACCTTGCACGACTAACTGAATTATGTTATATAATAATTCTATGAAACACGTATTTGAACAAAAAGTTTTTTATGCTGACACTGATGCTTACGGGGTTGTTTGGCACGGGGCGTATCTCAGATGGCTCGAGCAGGGCAGGGTTTTGTGGTGCGAGGACAGAGGTTATAACCTTATTGAACTTAAAAACAACGACATTGTGCTGCCTGTTGTTAATATGAACGTTAAATACAAGGCATCCGCAAAGCTTGATGATATTGTAGTTATTGAAACTTGGGTTGAAAAATTTAATTCGCTTTCAGTAACCTTCAAACAAACCGTCAAGTCAAAAGAAAGCGCAAAATTGTTTATTGAAGCTGAATTTGATGTTGTTGCTATAAACAATGACGGCAAACTATACAGAAGAATGCCTGAATGTTTATGTAAGGTTTTTAAAGAGGCTTTGAAATGTCCGGTACTCGTCTAAATAAATATATTGCCTCATCTGGTGTTTGCTCGAGAAGAAAAGCCGATGAGCTTATTGAAAACGGTGCGGTTTTGGTTAACGGCAAAAAGGTCACAGAGCTTGGTTTTATTGTGGGTGAAAAGGACAAGGTTTTCGTTAACCAAAAACTTATCAGACCTGTAAAGCACCTTTATTACAGATTCTATAAGCCCGCAGGGTATATTACAACCTGTGATGACGAAAAGGGAAGAAAGACAATTTATGATTTGCTGCCTGAAGAATTATATATCCTAAAGCCTGTAGGAAGGCTTGACAAGGATTCCACGGGGCTTTTGATTTTAACAAACGACGGCGATTTGATAAATGAGTTGACTCACCCTTCAGTTAAAGTGCCCAAAGTATATATTGTTTCTGTGGATAGCAAGATGCATCAGCATGAATTCGAACAAATGGCAAAGGGTATCGAAATCGAGCCGGGTAAAGTTGCTTATGCAAATGTTACTGTATTGGAAGTAGATAATAAACATACTCTTATGCAAATAACTCTTTATCAAGGGTTAAACAGGCAGATTAGAAAAATGTTGGAATATTTAGGGTATGAGGTTAAATCTTTAAAACGTGTGCAACATGCCACAATTCAGCTTGATGGTTTGAAACGCGGTGAGTTTAAGCCAATTAAACCCCAACAAATAAAAGAATTGAAAAATTTTTTGAACAGGGTGAAGAAAAATGTATAAAATTGCTTTAACAGGAAATATTGCCGCCGGAAAATCAACTGTTGAGAAAATTCTTAATTCTTTTGGTTACAAAGTTCTTGATGTAGATATTGTTTGTCATGATGTTTTGAAGCAAAGTCCGGAAGTTAAAGAATTGTTCAAAACGTTTGATGTTTTTAGTAATGGGGAAATTTCAAGAGAAAAACTTGGTAGGATTGTTTTTGATAATCCTGATTTGCTTAAACAGCTTGAAAATATAGTTCATCCGATAGTTAAGTCAAAAGTATATGACTTTTTTGACGATAATTGTAATGAAAAATTCGTTATTGTTTCAATCCCTCTTTTGTTTGAAACAGGCATGCAATCTCTGTTTGATAAAATTATTCTTGTTTATGCTGATGATGAAATAAGAAAACAAAGACTTATTCAGCGTAACGGATTTAGTGAAGAATATGCGCTTAAAAGAATCAACTCTCAATATTCACAAGATTACAAGCTTAAAAAGGCAGATAACGTCATATACAATAATGGTACTATACAAGATCTTAACGAACAGATTATAAAGTTATTTTGCAACAATAAATAATCGGCTTGTTCGTATTACGTGATAGCTTTTATTAATAACTTAATATTGACGCTTCGGCTTCACCGGAATCTATCATATTAAAGGCTTTGTTCTCATCTTCTGAAATCTCATAATCTTTATCTGTTAAGTTAAAAGACTTCAATATAATTTCTTTGATGTTACTATTGGTATCAAAAATATAAAATTTATTTACATTTTTCATGTAAAGTCCAAAACCTTTTGTTTCTCTTAATTGTTTCAGAAAATGATTTTTAAGAACAGCTTTGTTCGTACCGTCAAAAGTAAATTCTTCGGTTGTAGATTGTTCTTTTATTGTTTCCAAAAGCATATATGGTTCAACCCATTTTTTTATTATTAAACTTAGCATAGTTCCTCTTGTTTCTTAAACTGCATTTCATATAAGTGTTTATATTTTCCGTTGTCAATCAGCATTAATTCATCGTGAGTACCCAGCTCAACAAGTTCACCTTCATTTATGACAGCAATCCTGTCTGCATTTTTAATGGTGGATAGCCTGTGAGCGATTACAAATACCGTTTTATTTTGAATTAAATTGTCAAGAGCCTTTTGTACAATAGCTTCCGACTGATTGTCGAGTGCTGATGTAGCTTCATCAAGTATTACTATAGGTGCATCTTTAATCATGGCTCTTGCAATAGCAACACGTTGTCTTTGACCGCCCGAAAGGGTTGTTCCTCTTTCGCCGACGTATGTGTCCAAACCATTTTCCAATGATGATATAAATTCATCAAGATGTGCCATTTTTACTACTTTGTCAATGTCTTCCTGAGATGCGTGTTCATTCCCCATAAGGATATTATCCCTTATTGTTCCGGAAAACAGATAATTATCTTGAAAAACAAAAGAAATTTGACTGCGTAAAGATTTAAGTGTGTAGTTGCGAATATCAACTCCATCAAATTCAATGGCACCTTTGACAACATCATAAAATCTTGGGAGCAGGCTTACAAGTGTACTTTTCCCGCCTCCTGAATTACCGACTAATGCCAGAGTTTCATTTTTCTTTACTCTTAACGATATATCTTTAAGTACTGGTGAATTAGTTTCATATTCAAAAGAAATATTGTTAAAGTATATGTCATTGTGTATTCCCTGTAGTTCAATAGCATTTTCATTATCCCTTATGTAAGGAACAAGGTCAAATAGTTCAAAGACGCGACCCATTGCTACAAAAGTGCTTTGCAGACCGGTTAATGTATTACCGAGATTTTTTACAGGCTTGTAAAGCAACAATAAGGATGTAACAAAGGACATCATACTTCCTGCGGTTAAGGCACCTGTCAAAATCAAATGCGTTCCGTACCAAAATACAAGGGCAATTCCTATTGAACATATAAAATACATAATTGGTGACATCCATCCCACACGTTTAGTTAAGGACATTGCCAAGTCAAACTGTTGATGAATTTGATGTTCAAATTTCTTGTTTTGATCATTTTGTAAATTATAGGCAGCTACAATCTTATTGCCGGCAAATGTTTCATTAAAGTTTGTAGTCATATTCCCGCCAACAACCATCGTAGCGTTTGATACAGATTTTATTTTTTTTCTTATAAAGGTTACCGGTGTAATAGCAAGTCCCATGACTGTTACACCAACAATGGCCAATTGCCAAGAGTTATAGAGAAGGACTGCAACAAGACCAACAATACCAAATGCTGTAGAAATGAATGTCTGCAGATTTGATATGATGTTTTTGGACGCTGTATCAGGATCTGACAAAAATCTCGTAAGAACAAGACCCGATGAATTCATGTCGTAGAATTGCGGATCTAAAGAAGTAAGTTTTTTAAATAAATCAACTTTAAGTGAGTTTGAAATTCTTTGCCCCAGCCAATCTGTTAAATAATGGCTTAAATATTTAAGAATTCCCTGAAATGCGGCAAATAGAACTATACCAATGGGTATTATAGCGGCGAAACTTGATTGAAGCTGTAAATTATGCCCCATAATGTTATATGTAACAGAAGGATTTCCATTTATTACCAAATCCATGTACGGTTTTAATGAAAATGCAACAACACCGTCGAGTAGTCCCAGAGGTATTGCTATGATAAGATTTATTATAATTCTGCCCCAAAATGGTTTAATATATGGGTATATTTTGTTTAATAAATATCCGTAGCGAAAAGCATCTTTTGATATTGTGTCTTTTAGTCTGTATTCCATATCCTTCCTCTAAAAATAGTGCATGATTTGATTATTACATAAAAATGAAATACAGGCAATTAAAATCGAACTATTGACTTTCACCTATGCTTAGGTTAAAAATATATAAGTCGGAAGACAGTGATAATAGAATATGGGCATGTGGTGGAATGGTAGACACGCTAGTCTTAGGAACTAGTGCTAACGCGTGGGAGTTCGAGTCTCTTCATGCCCACCATTTTCAAAAAACACCCCGCAAGGGTGTTTTTTGAGTAGTTATGTGAAGTAAATCGAATTTGTCGATATTATCAAAATTTAAGTTTGTTAAAATTTTATGAAATGTTGTCTTAATCTAAGCTTACTGATGGACAAAAAACTGTGTCTATAATCCAAAATACCGCCCAAATATAAGCGAACACGGATGAATAAATTACTTTATCTGAATTAAATTAAATTTCAATCCGCATATGCACAAGGTCTTATGTGATTTATTTCCGTTTTTGTCGTAGATATTCTTTAGCGAGAAAATATTTTCCAAAAGCGAGTTAGTATTTAGTATACCGCTTTGAACTTTGAAAGTGTTATATAACTTGCTATCATTTTCTTTTATGTCTTTTAGGTTTTTGTCAGAGGAGCTTAGTTCGTGAAGGTGATAAACAGTCAATCCCGAGATAACGTAATTGTTTTTATTAGTATAAAAAAGGTAATCGTCCCCATACCAAACTTTAATATCATCAGGAATTTTGTTGTAGCATTCTTTTTTGCCAAACATAGCAATTCCAAATGAGAATTCTCTTTTTTTAACTTTTTTCAGAGTAATTTTATTTTTAGGAAAGTCAATATCATCAAGTTTTTCAAAGTTATTCCTTTTAATTACTATAAAATTTTTATCAATACCCAGAATTCCTTGTTCGGGTTTGATTAATTTCATTATTAGGCTGCAAAAATCATCCTGTATAATTATATCGTCATTCAATAACCCAAAATAATCGTATTTTGATAATTCAATCCCCAGATTCCAGCTGGGGTTTACATAAAGATTTTTTTCGGACTGGACTATTCGGACTTTTTCCAGTTCTGGCTGAAAATATTCTTGTGAATTGTTGATGACAATAATTTCCCCGACAGAAATATCTCTATTTAAAATGCTCAATAGTCTATTAAGGACTGTTTGATTTTTTAGCAAAGTTGGTATTATTATGCTGAATTTTTTCATGATTTTCTCCGATCTTTCATAAACAAAAATAGCATAAAAAAACAGGATTTAAAATATCCTGTCTTTCTTATTTAAAATTCTTTTTATACCATTCCTTCTTTAACTGCTTTAACAGCAGCTTGAACTCTGTCATTTACACACATTTTTTGCAAGATAGAACAAACGTGTGCTTTTGCGGTGTGAACACTTACAATTAATTCTTTTGCAATTTCGGTGTTGCTTTTGCCTGTTACAAGATGTTTTAATACTTCAAATTCTCTTTCTGTAAGCGGGACTCTGCCTTCAGCATGAGCTTTATTCGGTAGAAATCCTATATTATCTACTTTGGGTAATGAATTGAGGGCCATTTGAGCAACCACAGGATCAATCCAACACACTCCTTGAGAAACATCTCTTACAACATCGGCAAGTTTTTGCGGGTCTATATCTTTTAAACAGTAGGCGTTTGCACCTGAACTCAATGCTGCTATAACTTCTTCTTCTCTGTCGTGTGAGGTTAAGGCTATAATTTTTATTTTATTTGAAAATTCCCGTATTTTAATCATAGCTTCAATCCCATTTATTCCTGGTAATCCTAAATCCATTAGGACTACATCAGGTTGTGTGCGTTCTATAATCTTTAATCCTTCTGTTGCATCTTCGGATTCTCCGACTACATCCATGTCATCATTTGCATTTAGTGCACATCTTAGTCCGACTCGTGTTAATTTAAAATCTTCAACAATAACAATTTTGATACTGGTTGTTTTTTTTGTTTCTTTTGAATTTGTCATTTGTAAATACCTCTTTTCTTGTTAAGTCAATTTAAGGATAGCCAAAGTAATTATTCTATTACCCAGCAGGCTAATATTGTTTTAATTTTAAAAATATAAATTTCATGTTATAATTGTGGGTACAATGATTAGGGAGAATGTTGTATGTTTGATTTTTTATTTGGAAAACATAACGTAAAGATAAAATTGCAAGATTTGATAAATGATGTGTATGTCAAATTAAGCGACTATTATGGAGTGGAAAATATTCCGTCAGAAAGAAAAAAATATTTAACCGAAATAGTGAGTGAAAATGGCTATTTACCATACCCTTATTTCAAGGTGTTAAATGAGCTTACAGATGCAGAGACTCTTTTTGCTTTGAAGGTAAAATGGGTTCAAAACGGGGTTTTTTCAAGTGAAAAATTTGTTTTTGAAGACGACAAATTAAGTGTTTTGGCAAGAAATAATGTAAAGGATTCGGATTGGATTAAAAAAGAAGGTCATAATATAAAATTAATAAACCTTGCAGGTCTGGGAAATCACGAGCATGAAGCAGGCAAGTTCATGGATTGGCTTAAGCAGCTTTTGATTTTGCCGACAGGAAGCATTGATAATAACATATTCAATACAACGATTTATCTGATACCGTTTCATCCAAGAGAATTTGGATGTGCATATCTTCCGAAAAGTTCAGATGTTAGTGATAATCTTTTAGATAAAAATATTCAAGCAGTTACCGGTTTGGATGTAAAAGGTCAGGTTAAATTATTTATTCAAATGGCCCAATTGGCCGGGCATCCGGTAATATACGATGTATTGCCTCAAACGGGTCGATTTTCAAAATCAGTTTTGGCGAATCCTTATATCGCCCGTTGGTTTTCTATAAACTCATTACAAGAAGAATTGGATAAAAAAGCTGAAGAAGTGGCTGTTATTCTATCTGAGGTTTTTGATCCGGAAGATGTTGAGGTCATTAAGGATATATACAAACAAGGTGGTAATTCCGGTGAATTAACTGAATATTACCAGAATATATTAAACACTTTCGAAACAAAAATGGATGAATTTAAAAAAGAATTTTCAGCCAAAATGATGGAGCGTAAAACTCAGCTAAAAATACAAAAAAGAGTTACTGAAGTTGTTGCCGCTGTTGAAAAAGTTAAGTCCAGTTTCAAGTTCACAGAAAAAGATATTACCAAACAAATAGAGATAATACAGGAATTGATAAAAGAAGGTTTGTGGCCGGCACCCGGCGGTGCTTGGTGTTCATCGGGAGTTCCTGTGTATGATAAAATGAGTGAATGCGGAGGATATCCGACATTTAAACATTATGATTACAAAGGTCAGGATGTTACAGCTTTAGCAAATCTTGATTGCCAAACACCTTACTATTTTGTTTTCTTGGAAAATGGAAATTATAATAAACCGGTGATTGATTTTTTCATAAATTTTATGTTGGATTTGCAGAATGAGTATAATTTTGATGGTTTTAGGATAGATCATATTGATCATGTAGTAGATTCGGTCTCGGAATGCAATGGTACTCCAATAAGTTACCGTGCTCCGCGCGTTGTTCTCGGTAAACTTAACAGGGCGCTGAAAGAAAAAATACCATATTTTGCAACACTTGCAGAGTATATGTTATGGGATAAATACTATAAAGAGTACCATCAGGATATGAAATTTGATCTTTTATGGGGTGATGATATTGTTTCTCAATCTTCAAAAACACCTGAAAAAATAGTTGAAGATAATGTGTTTTTAGTAAATTACAATACAAAATTCAGACATGGTCAATTTTTGTCAATTCTAAAAACTTATAATAATCAAGATGGTGAATTCCGCTGTATAGACCAATATCCAGGTCAATTAGGAGCTGAAGGAGCTTTATTTAAATGGTTCAAATATAAGTTTTTGCCCGGAGGAAAATTTGCTCAGCGGCCGGTACTTTATGTAGATGGTGACGAAAGTTATACACGTAAGGGTATTGAACGTGCCATAGGTGAAGAGTATTCAATGAAAAGAGCTGAGGATCAAATGTTTTTTGACAGGTTTAATGCTATAGATGTTTTTGTTAAGTCAAATCAGGTTATAACTGGTGGCGAGGCACAAATTATTGAACAGTCAGAAGACGGTTTTGTCTCTTGGTTAATTACTAAAGAACCTTTGAAACAAGCATTTTTGGTGTTAGCAAATTATAAATCTCCTGTTGAAAAAATCACCAAACATGATGAACAAGGAGCAATAATATGTGATTGGGAAGAAGGAGGCAGTGTCTACGACAAGAAAGTCCATTTGCCTGTTGATTATAGATTGATTTGTGAATATGTACTAAAAGATAATAAATTTGAAAAGGTAATAATTGAAGATTCAATGTCGGAATTGACTATAAATGAACTTAAATCAAGCGAATTCAAGATTTTTGAACTTAGCAGGTTCTAAATCTGAAATTATAAAATTATAAAATTATAAAATCCTCCATTTGCTTGACACTAAAAAAAAAAATAGATATTATAATCTCAACAGTAAAGGATATTGGGTGGTTAAAGAACTTTAAACTTAAAAGAAAG
>CALUQI010000062.1 GCA_944322875.1 Candidatus Gastranaerophilales bacterium | reverse complement strand
CTGGCAATTGAAAAAATAGAAAAAGATTTTGGAAAAGGTTCAATAATGAAACTTGGAGACAAGGCGACAGTTAATGTTGATGCCATTCCAACAGGTTCACTGGCTTTAGATATAGCATTAGGTGTAGGCGGAGTTCCCCGCGGACGTATAATAGAAATATATGGACCCGAAAGTTCAGGTAAAACGACATTAGCACAACACATTGTTGCTGAATGTCAGAAACGTGGCGGTATTGCGGCATTTGTTGATGCAGAACACGCACTTGATCCTGAATATGCCAGAAATTTAGGAGTACAGGTCGATGATTTGTTAATTTCGCAACCTGATACCGGAGAACAAGCACTTGATATTACTGAAGAACTTGTAAGATCAGGAGCAGTGGATGTAGTAGTAGTAGATTCCGTTGCGGCACTTGTTCCAAAAGCAGAAATAGAGGGTTCAATGGAAGATCAACAAATGGGTCTTCAGGCTCGATTGATGTCCAAAGCGTTGAGGAAATTAACGGGAATTATTGGAAAAACAAATACGACCGTCATATTTATTAACCAATTGCGCATGAAAATAGGAGTAATGTATGGCAATCCTGAAACAACGACGGGTGGTAACGCTTTAAAATATTATGCAAGCGTACGTATGGAAATAAGACGTGTTGAGGGTCTTAAAGGCGAAAACGGTGATGTTGGAAACCATGTAAGGGTAAAAGTATTGAAAAACAAAGTTGCACCTCCTTTTAGAACAGCAGAATTTGATATTATTTTCGGTAAAGGCATCTGTAAAATAGGCAATATTCTTGATGTGGCAGTTAATCTTGACATTGTTAAAAAAGCCGGAGCCTGGTTTAGTTACAATGATGAGAAATTAGGACAAGGCAGAGATAAAGCTAAAGAATTTCTTGCAGAAAATCCTGAAATTTTAGCAGAAATCGAAAAACTTGTGAGAGAAAAGCTGTCGCAGAATTAATATTGTAAACATTTGTAAAATTGAATTTTATAAACCAGCAAGTAATTCTTTGTTTGTTTTTGGTATAATCGTATTGTAAATTGGAGGCGTAATATGCAAGTAAATGCAATAAATTACTATGGTAACTTAAATTTTACCGGAAAAAGAAATCCTAAATCAAAAGACACAAATATTGAACAATCGACACAGGACACAAACACAAAGAGATTTATGAGCAAATTATCAGGGCCTGTTGCAGCGGCATTATTTTTAGTTCCAGCCGCCACTATCCCAACTGGATGCACATATATTGATGTAAGTGCACATGCTTTTGTAAACTTTCCTTTTAATCCTTGTTGTGACCGTGACACTTGTATAAATGATACAATTTACATACCTGCTGAATTTGAGTTTCCAAAAGAAATAGAAGACTCTTTAAATTATTGGAGAGGAGACATTCTTGAAGTTCCTGTTGAAGGTGATGATGGGGATTTAGAAAACAAAGCCTTGTTATACTTATCAGGCAAAAGACAATGGATGATGGATCGCCCTGAATATATTAAATTAAATTTAGCAAACTCAAGGGCAAATGAAGCCAATTACGATCACGTTATAGCAGATACAATCCCAAGCGAATTAAGAGTAACAAAAGTAAATCCGGGAGAAATCACAGTAGTAAGACGAGATGGTACTGTCACTAGCAATATAAGCGGTCTTATGTTCAATGATGACGGTCGTAAGACATTTGCTCATTCAAATGGCAGAGATTCAATATATGTTTATCCAAAGGCATTGTCCGGAGAAAACAATGGTAAATTTGTTGAGAGTAAGGTATACACAAGAGGTTATCTCGACAAAAACAGATATGGTGAAAATGTACTAATGGTTACATATAAAGAACCAGGCGACCCGGACTACCCATTAACTCACGACCATTACGTAGATATTACAGGAATGGTAAGAGATGCTAATGACTTAGAAGATATGGCAGGAATTAGTATTGAGTAATAGTTTAACGTATTTGAAAAATACATTTAGAACAATGTGCTTTTGGATGTAGAATAAGGTTATCTTCAAGGTCATACATTTTTTCAATTTTAGTTACAAGAGGTGCCCCGCATTTTGGACATTTGAGTCCGCCGGCACCTTTTGTGATTAGGTCCTTTAGACTATCTATTATTTGTGGGGAGACTGATTCATTTTTAAAATCTTTTTCAAATTTTCTTATATCTTCAGGATGACATTTTAAAATCTTGGCAAGAGTTTGTCTCACGGTTACGGGTAAAAACAGTTCTTTACCTGCTTCTATATCTTCAATATAGAATAAATCCAAATTAGATTTCAAAGCTAAACCTTTTACAGAAAGCCCTAAATCTTCTCTTTTTCTTTGAATAAACTGAGCAAGAGTTTCTTTCATATAAAAATGATATCATAAAAAAGAGCCCTATCAAAGGGCTCTTTTTTAAATAATTTAATGAATAATATTAACATCTGCATTAGCAAATGCATCCCATTGATTTAGGTATTTGACATTAATATCAGCGGTATTCTGAACGAGTTTTAAGTTATTCTCTTTTATCTTGTAATAATCTTCAGCTTCAGAAACATTTTTGCGAGCATTGAAATTAGTATTTGCGTTAGAAAAATGTTGAATAAATGTACCGTCTTCAGAACGATCAATCAGGCCTATATTGGTAATACCGTCATCGAAAGCAGACAAAATATATTTTTCTTTAAACAAGTTTGTTCCGGGTTCTTTAACATAAACTACCGTACTTGTTCCAGACCAAACATTAGCGCCTTCAGGATCATTAACTCGTTGTAAATCGAAATCATTTTCAGTTTGAAGATACAATTCTTCACCGTTATCATTTTTTATATAAATACCACCGGCTTTACTTGGCAACTGTTTACCATTTACTTCCAGCATAAATTGATTTGCCTGAGATTTTACAGCTTCGCCTTCAAAATTCATGTCGCCAAAGCGACCTTTAATAACCGGGTTTCCTCTGGTAATATTACCAACACTGGTTGGTGTCACAAAACTAAGTTCAAATCCTTTATCGGGAGCATTATTATAAGAACCTGAAGGAGCTTTTACATCCATCATCAATTCTCCGTCATTGGTTGGTACTTGAACACCCGCATCATACAAAATGTTATACAGTTGTTTTGTCGTTCCATTAGGATCCAATGAAGCACTTTCACCCATTGTATGTGTTAAACCGTTATCAAAAGCTATATTTACTTCCTCATTATTTACAGTATATTGATATTCAAATTCTTCACTGGTAGTGAGATCATCCCCAACCTGAGTAATATAATTAACAACATTAGACGCTGTGATTTCATTGTTAGGGGAAATATAAAGTTTTACATTATCACCAATTGTTATGTATGGTTTTGCAATATCCCTTGATGAATCATAATCATAACCATATTCAAAATTTAATCCATCAGGTGTTGTCTTGCTTAAATCATAAGTTTCTCCGGTAATTTTATCTGTTAAAATTTTATTTACGGGGTCGTAATTTATATTGTTATTGCTTATTTCAGCTTCATCAGGATTATTCAAAAAATTAACAGTATAATCGGCCATATCTTTATTTAAAACAGAGACAACGACACTTGTATTAGGAGCATCAGGCTCTTTTACAGGTGTACAGCTGGAGAAGGTAGTAGCAGCACCTAATGCACAAAGACCTACACCCAACGGAGCGGCAATTCCAGTAGCAACAAGTACAGCTCCTCCCAGCATTGCAGCAACACCTAATGCACCAACAACTTTTCTTGTAGTTGAAGCCGTGTTTTTGTCAGGATTTTGCACAATATCTTGAGGATTTGCTTTATCCTCAGTTTTTGTTGATTGAACAACTAAACCTTTGTCTAAATCGACTGAATTATTACCAGCCAAGCCTTTTACTAAAGCTTCTTGATTAGCAGCATCAACTTTTGCAGGATCAATTTTTTGATCATTGTTATATTGATATTGCTTTTCGTTTGCCTTTGTAGGTTCTATACCGCCCATAAGGTCTTCTCCTTTCATCGTACACATTATAACCTTCTATATACCCCATAGACGGCATAATTTAATATTTTCTTTAATTTTTTTTTTAACACATTAATTAATCATTAGTGTGAAACAAACTATATGAAAGACTTTGAGAATATTTAAGCACAAATTTACAATCTGTAACATAAAGATTTCACTCAGACTTGAAAATTAAACTAAAAAAGTTATAATAAAGTTATACGAACATTGACAAGGGGACGTCTGGATTTGACAGGATGATTGATTAATATAGGTTGCGAGTCCGAGCGCTGTTCTCGGTTATCAACGAGCGAAGCAAATTAAATGCTAACAATGTAATCAAAGCTGATTTTTCAAGAGCATACGCTCTTGCTGCCTAAGCGGCAGTCAGCCACTCTAATAGCCCATCTTGCCGGTTATTAGGGTCCACTATGCAAGATGCAGTGCGTTAATGATGGTAGACGTATCAAGCTCAGCCATCAAAGGTTTAGAGTTTCCTTCAAATAAAACCTAGGGCTGATTTAACGGCAATGATATTCTCCGGAATCAGTTGAGCAAAGGAATATCTACACTCGTAGAAGCATATGTTAGTCCATTTTGGACGTGGGTTCGAGTCCCACCGTCTCCAGTAATAAAAAATGCCTGCTTATTGTAGGCATTTTTTATTGCTATGAATATTGTTGAACCCACACAAGGCGCAAGCCTTGTTATTGGGTTTGAACGGGAGCGAGCTGAGGCTGGAGCCGATTTGTTAGGGTTAAAAAACCGTAACAAATCGCGGAATTGCCGTTAAACGCGAGCGACCAAGACAGTCCCACCGTCTCCAATTTTACCAGTTATAGCAATGGTTAGCGCCATTTTATATGATGCAAATACTCGCGCAGTGTGCGATTTAGCAAAATTAAGAGAATTTAAAAAGAAAAAATTTAGAGAATTTTGAATTAAGAAATCGCAAATTCTCTTTTGGTAAATAAAAAGAGTCCTTTTGTAAAAGCTTTGTAGTGTATATTTCAGCCTAACTGGATATTTGTCAGACTTTCGTTTTCCCGAGAAAAAGGACATTACAAACTTATATCTAAAAATGGAAAAATACGCATAAAATTATTTTGAGAAATATTTAATCTTGACAATTAGGTAAAAAAAATATATTATTAGGTCATATTAGGTCTAATTAGGTATTTTATGTTTGAAAATTTAGATATAAAGATTAATAATCAGATGCTTGCAATTATAAGTGAAATAGATGAGTTCAAAGGCAGTTGGAAACTTTGGCAACAAATGTCACCTGAAAAATTACAAGCATTAAAAAAAGTTGCCACAATAGAAAGTGTAGGTTCTTCAAATCGTATTGAAGGAAATAAGTTATCTGATAAACAAGTTGAAGAATTACTATCTAGGATAAATAAGCAATCTTTTGCAAACCGAGATGAAGAAGAAGTTGTAGGTTATGCAAAACTTGCAGATACAATTTTTGAAGATTGGGAAGTTATTCCTTTATCAGAAAATTATATAAAACAATTGCATAAAATCTTACTTGAATATTCATTAAAAGATGAAAAACACAAAGGTGAATATAAAAAAATATCAAATGCTGTAGCTGCTTATGACAGTGAAGGAAAAGAATTAGGAATTGTATTTGAAACTGCAACACCTTTTGAAACACCTCTAAAAATGCAAGAACTAATAGAATGGACAAATAAAAATCTTAATGATAGATTTTATCATCCATTGATAATTATAGGTATTTTTGTTGTAAATTTTCTTGCGATTCATCCATTTCAAGATGGAAACGGAAGATTATCAAGAGCTTTAACCAATTTATTACTACTAAAAGCGGGTTATAAATATATACCATACAGTTCTACAGAAGCAATTATTGAGGATAATAAAGAAGCATACTATAGAGCATTACGCCAAACTCAAACGACGTTTAAAAGTAACCCGGATTACACTCCTTGGCTTATGTTTTTCTTAAAGACATTACAAAAACAAAAAATAAGGCTTGAATATAAATTAGAGCATACAGAATCCAAAAAAGTTTCAAATCTTGCTCTGCCCAAAATATCTGCAAAAATAATGGAAGTTTTTGAAACAAAAGATCGAGCAACAATTTCTGAATTAGCAGAATTAACCAGTACAAATATTAATACTATAAAAAAACATCTTGCTAACTTGGTTAAACAGCATTATTTAATAAAGCATGGAAGTACTCGTGGAGCTTGGTATACTAAATCATAGTATAATGAGTATAAATAAGAAAATCATATTTTAATTACCTAATGGAAATATTACAACCCAATATAATTTTTCTTAGAATAGTCTTGTAATATATGAATTTAAGTGTATCGGAATGATAGGGACATCTTAAAAACACTTGATATAACTAAAATTTAATACAACAAGTATGCAATATGTTAAAATGGAGGGATCTTTGGACATTGTTTCGTCTGTCATAATCCCGATAATAAAAAATACCGGTTTGATATAGCATCTGAATTGCTATTAAATATTGTTAAATCAACACAAACATGTTAGTATGAAGTTATGAAAAAATTTTTATTTTCTATTTTAACGATATTGTTATTACAAAATCATGTTTATAGTGCGCAAACTAATATAAGTTTTGTATACATTAATGGGTCTAATAATAATGATGAAAAAATGAAAACATGGTATGAAAATGGAGTCAAAAAACTTCATCCAACAATAATAAAAAAATTTGAAAAAAACCGAGATACAAAAAGATGGTTCAACCCGGACACGGGAATATATCATATAAACGAGGCGCCTGTAATATTTTTTTGGGGCGACCGTAGCAAAAACGACCTTGATTTTGTAAAGAGGCAATTAGACATTTCAAAAGCCTTAAGTCCAACTTTAGCGTATCATGTCAGAAATATGCTAACACAATATCTTCATGATGCTATATGGGTTCAAAAAACACATAACATGAATCCTATTATAGATAATTTAAATGATATAGTCAAAGAAGAATATAAGAAAGGAAATGAAGTTATATTATATGGATATTCTGCCGGAACATTTGTTACTCACAATTATCTATTAAATAAACTTCCTTACTTAAATCTCAAAGATTTATTTGGCATAGTAAATGTAAGTGAAAACATAAGAGATTTTATAGAATCAAATCCACAAGATAACACATGTATTTCAGCATTAGCAGATGCACGTATTGGAGTAGTATCTTCCAACGGCCACTTACTACTAGACAACTCAGAAGATTTTAAAACCAAATATATCAAACTAAACGCTTCAACAGAAAGGGTTTGTGCACCAAAAGGGGCTGTAAAAGGCGTAATAAATTTTGCAAGTCCGCTTGTATTGTTCTATTCAGATATGGCGGATCCGAACTATGAATATACATACTATAACAAACTTATGTTAAAGTATATGATAGAAAATGGTTTATTTTTTCTAACAATAAACTTCAGAGAAGATCCATTAGGATTCCCTTCATCTAGAAACTTATCAATAGAAGAATTGGAACAAATTTCGGGGATAAAATTTGAAAATCCTAAAGGCTTTGTTTATGACAATTCAAGTGTTTGGAGTAAACGTTCTTGTCTTTTTGCACACACATCATACTGGAGTGCGAAAAATACATTTGCAAACGCAATAGTTAAAACTTTGGTAAAAGGGATACGTTTTAACTACAACAATAATTATCAGATAGAAATACTGGAAAAAACACGAGAATAAAATGAATATACGCAAAGCACTATACCAAATGTTTATAATCGGCACAGAGGGTGATGGATACAAAAGTGCTTTAAATTGCGGGCTGGGCGGAGTAATATTTTTTACACACGATATCAAGACATCTGAACAATTTAAAGACTTAATCTCAGAATGCAAAGAACAAGCCGTAATTCCTCCGTTTTTGTCGATTGATCAAGAAGGCGGACGCGTAGAAAGAACCGAAAATATTCATAACGGTAAAAAGTACTTATCAGCAAAATATGCCTATGAAAGAGGCATATTTTATTTAAAAAATCAAACTTCAGAAATTGCAGAAGAATTAAAAAGTTACGGGATAAATTTAAACTATGCCCCTTGCATTGATGTAAACACGAACCCTAACAATCCGATAATTGGGGAAAGAGCTTTTTCATCGAATACTGAAGCAGTAATTGAGGCAGGGAAGGTAGTTTTGGAAGAATATAGAAAAAACAATATTATCCCTTGTGCGAAACATTTTCCCGGACACGGTGATGCCAACGCAGACAGTCATTTAACATTACCTGAAATAGATCTTCCACTTATAGAAATGGAAAAAACGCACATAAAACCTTTTAAAACTCTTGCAAAAGAATCTGATATGATAATGGTCGCACATCTTCATTGCAAATGTTTTGAAAAAGACAGAATCCCGACGAGTTTAAGTAAAAATACAATTTCATATCTTCGAAATGAATTAGGATATAACGGAATTATAATTTCAGACGATATGATTATGAAGGGTGTTGAAAAATACGGCAAAACAACCGCAATAGAAATGGGTATTCGTGCAGGTTTAAACATGTTCATATACAGGGATTCAACTCCCGAAACGATGAACGCTATTGAAACAATAGCAAAAAAAGCAGAAAACGACAAAGAACTTTCTGAAAATATTGAAAATTCCTACGCTAAAATAATTGAACTAAAACGTACATACAAAATAATGTAACCAAAAAATTTATTCTTCAGTCACACACATTGCCCAGATGCCGGAGGTGTTTCTTGTGAAATACGAAGGTGCATAGTTGCTGGTATTAAAGGATGCTGAATTATCAACACCAGTGTTTAATCTTGGAGTATTCCCCCAAATACGAAAACCTGAAACAAAACTTGTAAAACCTAAAGAACTAATTCGCTCTCTGTCCATAGTAAGACCGCTGGTATGCGTCGAAATTGGTTGATTATATACATAAGTTGCAATCAGAGCTAAATGCTGAGCTTTTGGCATGTTTTCTATTTTTCCACATTCTTTGATTGCACCGGCCCAATAATCTTGGTCATAATTGCAACCACTTATACCTAAAACTCCTTTTTCAACTTCTTTTTGACAATCTTCTAATGACATTGGCTCAGGCTGAAAAGGAGCACTAAAACATACATCTCCGGATTTTATTGCACATCCTGTTAACATTGAATTTATACCGCGTACATCCTTCGTTGATTCGTTCTCTCCGTCTTTGCCATCTGTATCATATATCATTGATACACATTTGCGACCTGTTAT
>CALUQI010000061.1 GCA_944322875.1 Candidatus Gastranaerophilales bacterium | reverse complement strand
TTCGGTTTTCAACAATTTTATGATACAGCTTTTGAATAAAAAGTTCCAATGTCGTACAGTCAGCGGAGTTTTTTATTGGAAAGATTTAATTTAAAAAGGGCTAAAAGCTGTATTTTTATGTCTGATTTGGTTGGAAGTGTTTCAAATGTCAGTTGGCATAGCTGCCCAACAATACTAAATTATAGCCGTCGGAAGCTCCTTAATGAAGTATTCATAAATACCTCCAACCGGACTTTATTAGGTGTAATTTTACGTCCAGATTGATTTGTACGGATAGATTGATATTTTTGGAAAGCCCGCTTTGTGTGGGCTTTTTCAGGTCGGAATTTTAAGTATTCCAAAAAAAACAAACTGCTGAACTGGACTTTTTTCGGACTGTACGGATAGATTGAGATTTTCTTAATATAGCTGAGTTTAGCACCGTTTTTAAGGTGTACGGATAAAATGATTATTTTGGTATAGTCCAGTTGCAACCTGCAACTTTATGCTTTGGCAGACATTGCAGGAATTTGTTTTAACATGCCTATGTTTTAATTATATCTTGATTTTTATAGCTAGAAATTGCCGGAAACAAGATTTATTGATTGTCAAAATGTTTTGATAATCATAAAAACATTTTGATTATATATTTCTTGATGATGCTTAAGTTATATTTTATGTTTTTCAGCAAAAAAAATATTCCTTGTTTTTATACTAGATATGAAAATTTCATTAAGTGACAGCAATATTTATTCAAATTCTTTTTGCGGTAGATGTGTTCAAATTAGAGATTCTCAGTGGGTTTGTCATAAAATTAATTCTGAGTTCCCTCATTTTTCATCGACAAGATTCAGGCCTTTTGTAGCTAAAAAAATGTCGGAATTTTATCCGAAGTTAGTTCCAAATGAATCCACTGATATTTTCTATATACTGGATTCATTAAGAATTTCTCAAAGCGATTTGGATAATTTGAATTTTTTTAAGAGCTTACAGTTAAAATTATTCCGAAAAATATTTTTCCCTAAAAAAAATAATGATTTTATAAAAATTTTAGCTAAATTTAAGGATAACGCAAACGATATTTCTAAAAAAAGAGATGAGTTGTATAGTGATAGTCAAAACCAAATACTTCCTGCGATAAAGATGCTGAAAGATTATAAGATGGGAATTGTTCCGAAGATGCAATTATGGCTGAGTTTATTATGAAATTGAATGGTGTGAAAAATTCTACATATACATTAATGTATGACAGAACTTTTGATGATTATATTGATCATTGTTTTTGTGTATTTAATAGAGATGGCAGTAAATTTAACGGTAAAATTAATAAACATACAATAATCATTGATCCGTGGTCAAATAATGTTGATTTTGCATTTAAAATGCTAAAACATTACAAAAATATGTCTAAATTTTATTATGATATTTCAGAGAAATCAGAATTAATATTGGTACCTCAAGAAATGGTAAAATTGTCGAGAACTCAGCTAAAAAAAATGAAAAAGTTGTATCCGGATTTTATCTTTAAAAGCAAAAACAGAAAATTTATGTGCAATCCAAAGACTTAAACTGTTGCTAAATTATACAAAATACCAAGTATAAAGACAAACTTTAAAATGTTATAAAATAAACTTGAAGTAAAAATAAGACAAGTACAAGGTTGATGATTTTGTACTTGTCTTATTCTATGCAAAGTTTTTATCAAACCATTATTCCACGTCAGGAAAGTTAAAATATATAGTCTCGTTGACCTTTATCTTAATCTGTTCACCTTTACCCCAAGGTGTATTCCTGTTTTGATACTCATCCCAAACTTCTTTTCCTTCACCGTGTATTATTTTTTTAGTGTTTGATATGTATGATGGTGAAAATACAAACATAGAATTCATCGGATCTGCTCCGCCTGTCGATACTCCAATACCAAATTCTGAATGTTTGAAATCAGGTTTAAGTTTTTGTCTGTATGTTGCTTTTACTTCTTTAGTTACGTTGTGTACTTCACCATTTTTATCAGTATATTCCGTTGGGATGAATGTAAAAGTAGCATTTTTGTGGAATTTTTTTGGCTCGATAACATCTGTCATTTTGCCGGTCAATATACTTCCTTTTTCTATTATAATTCCGTCACCTAAATTTAATTCTTCCAGTGTTCGTACTCTTATTACGGGTATTGGGTCAGTTGTTGATATCTCATCCAGTGCTTTCCCTTTTAAAACTTGAGCATTTACGGAAAGAGACAACGCAAATAAAAATAATGTAAGTATGCTGATTTTTTTTAACATAATAACTCCTTTTTGTCATTATACTATATTTGTGATATAAAAACAAATATTTTGTGTTATTATCTTAAGTTTTGTTATACTTAGTATTTGTTTTAATTTTGGATTAATTGTAACCAATTTTTTTACGTTCTTTAATTTTATTTTCAGACATAAAACTGTTTATAGCTTTTTCAAAGTCTTCATAATTTATACTTAAATTATCGATATCTGATCTTTTAAAAGTTCCATTGTTCATTTTCTCAAATATTGATAATCTGTCGAATGCATTGTTATGAGCATCAGAAACCAGTCTTGATATATCGGCACCTGTAGCTTTTATATCATGTAATTTTTGTACAAGAATGTCTTTATTTATTGACTTGTCAAGATTTTTATTTTCTGTGTGTATGTCAAAGATTTGTTTAGTGCCTTTCAAGTCAGGTATTCCAACGTTAATATGTTTCCCAAACCTTCCTGAACGCATTATTGCATCGTCAAGAAGATCTATTTTGTTTGTGGTTGCAAGTACAAATACATCGTCATTGTGTTTTTCTATGTCACTCATAATTGATAAAAATTGATTTACAAATTCGGCACTGTAGTTATCAATTTGATCTCTTTTTTTGGCAACTGAATCAAATTCATCAAACACAACTATACTTGGTTGTCTTTCGATGGCATCGTTAAAGAAATTTCTAAGATTTTCTTCTGATTCTCCAACCCATTTAGATTTGAGTTCCGACCCGTTTAACTTAGTAAAATATGCATTTGATTCGTTCGCCAAAGCTTCTGCTATAAGGGTTTTCCCGGTACCCGGCGGCCCGGTGAGTATTATGCCGTGGTTTACTTTAATGTCTTCAAATGCTTCAGGATATTTTATTGGGTAGAGTACTTCTCTCTTTAATGTATCGATGACTTTGTCTTGCCCTCCAACATCAGCAAAGGTTATCGGATGTGTTTTATTTTTTTTGTCTTTTGAAAGTGTCGCCAGTTCTTTTTTATTTTGTGCTTTGATAATATCTTTTGAAGTTTCGGTAAAATCAAATACTTTCGAAAAAATATGACGTTGCATAGATAAGTTTATCTTGGGCTCATTTTTTATTTGCATATCTGTATCGTTAATTTTTATATGGTCTCCAGGTAAAATGTAAAAACTTTCGTGCGGTTTTAATTTATAGTTACCAAGATCGCCTCTTAAATATATATCAAAGTCGTTTATATTTACTATTTCTTTTTCTCCTGTTGCATTTTTTAAAAATGCAAGGTTCCCGTTTAGAACATCTTCTTCTATAAAAAATATTCTTTTAATTATATGATCAAATGCGTCCAAAGAATCTTTTAGTGCCTTTTGTGTTTCTTGTATATTTTTACCAACAGTTATTATATCTCCGCGTTTGAATATATCAAATAAAGATGCGATTCTGTCTTCCAATGGGATCTGTTTTGCAAGCATAAGTGCTGTTTGACGAATATTACCAAAGCTGACTATTTTATTAGTTCTATCAAATCTGTCTGATATATAGTTAGAATTTTGTTGTAAATATTGTTTATCAAACTTATTTTTAGAATATTTAGTATTTTCGCTGTAGTAGGATTTTTGTATAGGATTTATTCTCATGGTTGTACTCCTCAGTAAATATGTTTGTTACAAATGTAGTAGATTTTTGTTTTACATGCAAGCGCCAAGATGATAGTTTTTACAAAATTTAATGTTTAAGAATGTTTGCGTATATTATTTCTCGCGCCAAAGTATATATTGCATTGACAATAATTTGTTTTTTGTTATAGAATTGAGCTGTCAATCCCGGATCGTCTAGCGGCAGGACTGAAGACTCTGGATCTTCCAACGGTGGTTCGAATCCATCTCCGGGAAGTTTTAGTTCCTACGTTTTATAACTTTATTGAATGTCTATCCAGAAGAACCATTAATATTGAAATATCAGCCGGTTTTACGCCTCCGATTCTTGATGCTTGAGCCAAGTTTTTTGGTCTTATTTTGGCAAGTTTATCTTTAGTTTCCGATGATATGTGGTCTATTTTATAGTAATCTATATTTTCCGGAATTTTATATTTTTCAAGTTTTGAACCTTGTTCTACTTGATATTGTTGTCTTTTTAGGTAACCCTCATATTTAATGAGAATTTCAACTTGTTCGTAGACATCTTTTGGAATATTTAGATTTGCTGTTTCATTGTCTATTTCTTTAATAATTTGGTAGTTTATGTTTGGCCGTTTAAGAAGTTCTGCCAACTTTATTCCTCTATCAATGTTTTCTTCATATTTTGACAAGATATCATTGACCTTTTGGTTTGCAGAAATTTTTGTATTTAAAAGTCTGTTTTGTTCTTGTTCTATTAATTTTTGTTTTGTTTTAAATACATTGTATTGTATATCGTCAATTAATCCTATTTTATAGCCGATTTCAGTGAGTCTTTTATCGGCATTATCTTGTCTTAATAAAAGTCGGTATTCAGAACGTGAAGTAAGCATTCTATAAGGATCTTCAATATCTTTAGTTACCAGGTCGTCGATAAGAGTTCCTATGTAGGAGGAGCTTCTGGAAAGTTCCAACATTTCAGTTTTATTTATGTAGTTTACAGCGTTAATTCCGGCAATCAACCCTTGAGCGGCTGCTTCTTCGTATCCGCTGGTTCCGTTAATTTGACCTCCCAAAAACAGACCTTCAATTTGTTTTGACATAAGAGAATGCTTTGTTTGAATTGCCGGAACATAGTCATATTCAACTGCATAAGCAGGTTTTATGATATGTGCTTTTTCTAATCCCGGAAGTGTTCTTAGCATTTGTATTTGTACATCCGCAGGCAGGCTGCTTGAAAACCCTTGGATGTATACCTCGTACGTTCCAAGGCCCTCCGGTTCTATAAATATATGATGTGACGGATTTTCCGAAAATCTGACGATTTTATCTTCTATAGACGGACAGTATCTTGGACCTACTCCGTGTATAAGCCCTTGATACATAGGTGATTTATCTAAGTTTTGTTTTATAATTTCATGTGTTTTTTCGTTTGTTCTTGTAAGATAACATGGGTATTGGGGTCTTATAGGTCTGTTGGGTTTGAAAGAATAAAAATTTAATTCATTGTCTCCCGGTTGAATTGTCATTTTTGAGTAGTCAATTGTTCTTTTATCAACGCGAGAAGGTGTTCCTGTTTTTAGTTTCTTTGTTATTATTCCAAGCTTGTGAAGACTGTTGGAAAGACCTAGGGCAGCTTTTTCTCCCAACCTTCCTGCGCTGTATGAACGAAGTCCTACCCAGATTTTCCCCTCAAGTGATGTGCCGGTTGTCAAGATTATTGCCTCAGCGCTGTATTCTATTCCATATTCATCAACTGCTCCGCAAACTTTGCCGTGATCTGCTAAAATTTCTGTTATACAACATTGTTTGAGAAAAATATTATCATTGTTTTCAATAATATTTCTCATATAAGCCATATATTCTTTTTTGTCGGACTGTGCTCTAAGTGCTCTTACAGCCGGACCTTTTGAAGAGTTTAGCATTTTCATCTGTAAATATGTGGCATCTGCGGCTTCTCCCATTACCCCGCCTAACGCATCAATTTCCCTTACTAATGTTGATTTTGCAGGCCCGCCTATTGCTGGGTTACAGGGCATAAGAGCTATGTTATCAATGTTTAAAGTGCATAATAAAACTTTACACCCTAATCTTGCCGCTGATATTGCTGCCTCACATCCGGCATGACCACCGCCCACTACTATTATGTCAAATTTGTTATGCGTATATCCCATAAATTTATTATAGTACAAATATTAATTAATACTATGGCTAATTCATTCGTATGATATTTTATTAAATTAATGAAGATGCTATTTCCAACGTCGTTGTATTTTGCATACATATTTATGGAGCTCAAAATGTCAGAACAGATTTTAATGCCGATTGGTACAAATAATACGGAAAATTTATTACAAGCTAAATGCTCATTAGAAAAAGCCAGACAAGCACACGAAAGATACTTAATCAGACAACAAAATTCTGACCTTCAAGAGGCGATAGAGTACTATGTTGATGCTGTAAAACTTGACCCTACTATTGCCGAAGGTGATTACCGCTTGGCAAGTCTTATGTGGGAACAAGGTCAAATTAGTGTGAAGACAGCTATTGAACAATGCAAAACGGCTTGTTCACTCGCACCTGCTAATATGAATGCACATATGTATGCCGGTTTCTTTATGAAGTTAGCTCACGATTATTGTGCGGCTGAAGCTGAGTTTAAATCTGCAATCAAGATGAGTAAATTTAAATCAGCCAGGCCTCGGCTCATATTAGCGCAGTCAATTCTTCAAAAAATTAACAATAAAGACGGAAACTTCGCGGATTACGCTGGTTTGTTGTATTACTTTCTTACTGGTAGTATGATGCTTGCTTGGGATGTGCCTTCCATAAAAATGTTTTATAAAAATTTTGCTGATGATGTTTCTGTTTTTAAGTTTAATACTTTGGGAAAACTTTTAGAAAAATTCAGAATGCTTCCCGCTGCTGAAAACGTGTATAAAAAAGCCGTTGAAGTTACTGAACACGATGAGGTTTTTTATAACAGAATGGGCGATATTGCTCTTAAAAATAAAGAGTATGAAATTGCTGTTGATAGTTATAAAAAGGTTTTGTGTGCTAATCCTCTCAATCGCGATGTTTGGGTAAAATTAGCTACTGTTTTGCAAACTTTTTTCCCTGATTTAAAAGATGAAACTATTGATTGTTATGAGAAACTTCTTGAATTAGATGAAGATAAAGCACCCATATATTATGAATTAGGACATTTGTATATGGCTAAAGAAGATAAAATAAATTCTATAAGTGCTTTTAAGTTGTCTGTTGAACTTTCACCTGAAAATCCGTTTTATAATAATTCATTAGCATATGCATATTCAAAAGCTGAACTTTATGACGATGCCATTTATCATTATCAGAAAGCTATAGATATAAATCCTGATAGAGAGTGGACTTCTATAGTGTGTCAGGCTTTAGGTACTCTTTATGTCGAGGTTAACGGAAATGTTGATGCTGCTGTAGCTACCTATCAGGCCGGGTTAATTTTGGATCCTAATAACTATGATCTGTATTTGGCACTTGGTGATATTTATATGGCGGATTATGATTTGGATAAGGCAATCAGATCCTATTGCGATGCTATTACACTTAATCCTGCGGATTACAGAGGATATTCAAAAGCGGGAATTGCTCTTTGGGAAAAAGATTATCTGGAAGAAGCACTCGTGGCTTATCATAAGGCTGTTGAATTAAATCCTTCTAATGAATTTGCTCACAATAATCTGGGGATATTATATTTGGATGGTCTGATGGATGCTGAACATGCTCTTGAGTATTTTGAACAAGCTATTGAACTTAATCCAAGTTATACTTTAGCTTATTTTAATGCTGCCAGAGCTTCAGAAAAGATGGAATTTACAAATGATGCTGCTCACTATTATCAAATGGCAATTGATTTGAATAAGATTACCAATGATTTGGATGAAAATGACATCAAAGTTCGTTTGCATAAATTGTTTGAATTGTAAAAAGCCCGCATTTGCGGGCTTTTTTATTATGTTAGATTCCTTTTGGTTTTTATGCTTAATTTATTCTCTATTAATTTGCGGTCTTATTTCTTAAATATTTTGGAATGTCTAGTTTGAATGATTTGTAGTCCTCCATGCTGATCTTTTTAATATTGTTTAAATCGGAAGTTTCTAGTAATTTTTCTTTTAATTTGTGTCCGTCAAATTTTGTTTTTTTTGTTATTTTTGCAAATTCGTTTTGTATTTTTACCAGATTGCTTGATTGCGGCTTGGTGTATTTTTCGAATGCGGCTCTTACGTCTGCACGTTTTTTTAGTATTTCAATTTTTTCTTTTGCTGATAATTTTTCGTATTCTAATGCCCCTGTTTTGCTTTCTGGATACATTTGGGCTATTCTTTTTGAAAAATCATCTGTGGTTTCCAGCTTTATATTAGCCGGTTTTTTATACACTTTTGCTGGTACAACTTCGTAATTTTTGCCGACTGTGAATGCTTGTTTAGCATTTTGCATTCTTAAAATTCTTCCTGCTGTGTTTGATTCTACTTTTGCAATAATATTCTGTTTAGGTGCTTTTTTGACTACTTTTGCTGCATATCCAAAAATTTTTCCAATTGCTGACATAACTAATTCCTTTCTTTTTCCCTAAATCTTTGTAACCTCTGTGTAAATTAAATCGATTTCCCTTACTCTTTCTTAAAAACTTTGACTTTTTCTAAATTGCTATTAATTATGTAATTAAATTGCATATTTTTTGAAAAACAAGCAATAATGCGGTTTTCGCACTTTACATTTCTTAATAAAAATATAATTAATATTGCAGAAATATACAAAAATATGCAATATATTATCATTTTTCTTTTTCAATAAAAGCTGTATGATGTCTGTATGGATATCAAAAAACAACTTGGTTACAAAATTAAGCGCTTAAGGCAGCAAAAGGGAATAACTCAGGAAAAACTTGCTGAGATGGCTGAGATATCTATTCGTTCATTGAGCGGGATTGAGCTTGGAGAAAATTTTATGTCTGCTCAAACAATGGAGAGGTTGCTTAAGTGTTTAGGAATTACTATTGATGAATTATTTGCGGCTGAACATTTAAGACCAACTGAAGACTTAATCTCCGAAATTGATTCTATAATTGATTCAGTGAAAGATGACCGTGATAAGATTGAAAATATTTATAAGGTTATTAAGGCTTTAGTTTTAGTTTAAAATAGGCTAAGCTGTTCTTGTTTTGCAAAATGTTTTTTTAGAAATGAAGGACGATGATATTTACAGAGTCCGTGTTTGTCAATTGCGTCAAGATGATCTTTTGTGAGGTAGCCTGCATTATGTGCCCAGCCGTATTCAGGAAATTCTGCATCCAGTTTTTCCATGTATCTGTCGCGTGTAACTTTTGCAAGTATACTTGCTGCCGCTATTGATGCTGATTGAGCATCTCCCTTGATTATAAATTTTTGTGAGTAATTTAGGTACTTTATATATTTGTTACCGTCAACAAATACGATTAGTTTGTGTCTTGGAATTTCAAAATCTTTATGCAATCGTTCGTAAACCCTATCACATGCTGTTTTCATAGCTTTTAGTGATGCGTTTAATATATTTATTTGTTCAATTTCTTCAACTTCTACGCACGCAGTTGCGTTAATTATGTTGTTTAAAATAATATCGTATATGCTCTTACGTTT
>CALUQI010000060.1 GCA_944322875.1 Candidatus Gastranaerophilales bacterium | reverse complement strand
TTCGGTTATTCAAGAGTTGAAAGCACTTGCTCCGGATTTTTTTGTTACTTTTGCGTTTGGGCAAATTCTTTCACAAGAAGTCCTTGATATCCCTAAATTTGATACAATTAATCTTCACGCATCACTTTTACCCAAGTATAGAGGTGCTAATCCTATTCAAAGGGCTATAATTAACGGTGATAAAGAGACCGGAATTTGTACCATGATTACTGAATTGGGGCTTGATTGCGGTGATGTTTGTTTAAAGCAGGTTATATCTATTTCTGATGACATGAATTGTATGCAATTGTTTGATAAAGTCAGTGATATGGCTCCTGTGTTGCTGGAAAAAACGATTGTTGACTTATATAACGGGATTCTTAAACCTGTTCCTCAATCTAATATTGGTGTTTGTATTGCAAATAAGCTTTCTAAAGATGAGACTAAAATCGATTGGAATAAATCTGCTTGTGATATCTATAATCTTATTCGCGGAATTTATAAGTCTCCATCTGCTTATTTTGAATATAATGGCAAAATGATTAAAGTCCTGGAAGCTAAAATTATTGAAGAACAAGGAAATTGTGGTGAGTTTTTGAGAGTTACAAAAGAAGGTATTGTAGTCGGATGTGGTCACAATTGCTTATTACTCCTGAAGGTAAAACCTGAAGGTAAAGCTGAGATGCCGGCTAAAGATTGGTATAATGGGTTGAGAAAATGATTTCTAAAGGTATAAGAGGTGCTATTATTGTTGAGTATAATTTCGAAAGTTCTATTCGTGATGCAGTTTTGGAACTTTTAAATGCAATGATGGTTCAAAATAATATTAATAAGGAAATGATTTCTCATGTTATTTTTACAGTCACAAATGATATTAATGCTGCTTTTCCTGCCAAATTTGCAAGAAAAGATTTGGGCTGGGATGACGTTGCAATGTTGTGTTTTAATGAGCTGGATGTTCCGGATGCTTTCAGAATGTGTTTGAGAGTATTAATTGTCGTTAATTGTACTCAAGATTTTAAGCCTAAGTTTGTTTACCTTAAAGGTGCTGAGAAACTCCGTAATTAAACTTTAGTAATTTCTGATATTGCCGGATCCAATAATCTTCTGCCCACATTCTCAAATGAAATTGAACATAAGGTTTTGTTTCCGTATTTAATTAACTTTTCGATAACTCCTCTGCCATATTTGGGGTGTGTTACCGTGTCTCCTTGTTCAAATTGAATTGTGCCTTCAAGTTCAGGTTCCTCTGCAGTGTAAATGGGGACTGCCTCTTCGGTTGTTTCTATATTTTCTTCTCCATTTTTTTCGTCACCATCTGTAGGTTCCATTGATGGCTCAAAGTTCTGCGTTGTGTCTGTAATTGCATCTAATGGCTCTGTATCAAAGTCTTCTGTTTTATCTTCAGGTTCATTTATTATCTCAATTTCATCTGCATCTAAATTTTCTTGTTGATTTTGTTGATTATTTGCTATATCGTCAATAAAATCTAAGTCGTCTTCTGTAAGTTTGTCTTGGTTGGTGATATCATCTATTGTTGGCATTGGTTCTGGGCTTTTGTAGAATACTTCATCTACATCCTTTGCAATTTCATCAACGAGAAAATCTTCTTCTTGCGTTTGCTCATCTTCGTTTTTATTACCAGATTCTGCGTTAGTTTCAAATGTGGTTTCATCACTTGGAATATTGTTAAAGTCATCATTATTTGGTTCAAAGTCGAATTCTTCGGTTCCTATTTCGTAGTCATTATTTTCCTGTGTGAATTCTATTGTATCAGAATCTTCTGTGTATTGTTTGTTTTCATCTTCTGAAATGTCTTTTGTTTCTTCTTTTATCTCAGTTTCTTCGGTTTGTTGTAGTAAATTATTTGCTAATTTGTCCTCTGATTCTTCATTTTCAAGTTTTGAAAGTTCAACTACCAGCGGCACATTTTGTGTCAGGGCTCCATATACTATAAATTCATTTGGATTTAGTTTGTTAAGAATCGTATTATAACTTGCAAAATCGTGCTGTAGTGTTTGAGGTGCGAATAGAATTAAGTTTTCAGCACGTTGTTTGAGTTCAGGAAGATACTTGTAACTGTGGCTGCATATTATTGTTGTAAAAATATGTTCATTATCTATAATTTGACGTAAAAGCTTCTTGTCTCCATTATTATTTGTTAGTTTTACAAATATGTATATGTATTCGTTCATTGAATCTACAACATTATGAATGTAACTGATAAGTGTTCTTTGCATTGAATCCGGTACTTCTGCAATATCAATGTATGTTAATGAGTTGTTTTCTATCTTTTCCTTTAGACCGGTTATATCTTCTTTTGTTTCGGCAAAGATGTTATCTTCACCGTATTTTAGAAGTTTACTCTTTAAAAGTGCAAGTTCAGGTATTAAAGTCTCCTCATATTGTGAAGATACAACATTTAAAAAACTTGTGAATGGTATAAACTTATCAGGGACTGTTTTTGTGTATTCCCGTACTTCATAAAATATGTCTTGAATTACTGCTTTACTTGTTGCATCTACTTCTTGCAAGTCATTTTCGTATATATAATCTATCATTTCTGCATTAAGCGGAAGCTTGAAATCCCTTCGAAATCTTACTGGTTTATATTCTCCAAATGTATGGTCTGTGTCAATTACAACTATTCTTTCATTCTGCTTGCTCAGTTGTGCCGTTAAATTCTCTACTATTGTTTCTACGTTGTCAAATTTTTCGGCACATATTACTAAGTTTTTTTCAAAAATAGTAGCATCAATCTGCAAAGTGGTACTTTTGTGTGCTAAGTACCCAAGTTTTACTGGCGTCTCTATCGGTAGTAAGTTTATTATTTGCTGTGAATCCAATTTTGATAAATTAGCTTTAGTTGAAGGAATTGTACCGTCATAGTTGTCTACAACACCTGATTCGTTGAATATAAAAGTTAAACGTATCACCGCATAATTTGAGGCTACGTCTGCTTTTAAGTTTATTATTTGTCCAACGTATGAATTGTTGTTGTCAACTATTGCTACAAAATCAGCCAATGCAAGTTTCTCTGATTCTGTATAAGATATTTTGGCAAGATTATTCTTTATCTCCAGTAATTTCATAATTAATTCCCTCTTTTTTATAATTTTATCATGGAAATACTCTAATTGATTCCTATATTTCTTATTCTTTACTATTTGTTATATCTAGAAGTTTGTTGTATATTTCAATGGTTATGGGACAGATCTTTAATCCCCTTTTTACAAGACTTTTGATGGTTTCCTTGTAACATGTTAATAGTGCTTTATCCAAACCGTTTTCTTCTTTTAATTTTTCCAGTATTTTATCTCTGTATGATTTCTCTCTTGTATTCGGTTCTATTTTGTCAGCTAAAAATATAATTTTATCAAATGTGCTCATATCCTTACATCCTAAGGTATGCCAGCGTATAGCAGATAAAATTTCATTGTCGCAAACCCCAAAATAATTGTTAGCACAGAAGGCACTTACTGGTGCGTGTAGTGTTTTGTAATTCATCATCTCGTTTTTATCTATTTGCAGATTGTTTTTTATTATTTCAAGAAGTTTATCATTGTCGAAACATTTTGCACAATCGTGCAGTAAGCCGGCGATGTAGGCTTTGTCTTGATCTTCGTTGTATTGTTTTGCAAGTTCTCTGGCACATTCTGCTGTACCTAGGCTGTGTATGTATCTTTCGTCGCTTAGGTTGTTTTTGAGCCACTCTTTTATTTCATTTTCTTCAGTTTTTGTATAATCCATGTTCTTCTATATATCCTCTTACTTCTGTCGGTACAAGTTTGGCTATGTCTGTGTTTTCTCTTATATATTTTCTTATAATTGATGAAGATATGTTTTCGTATTCCTTTGTAGTGATTGTATATTGATACCCTTTCGATTTCAAATATTCTGATTCGGCAAATTCTCCACGGCTGAAAACAACAAAGTTTAAAAGTTCTTTTAATTTTTCAGCATTATACCATGTTTCTATTTTCTTAAATGCATCTGTTCCTATTATGAAATTTATTCTATTGTCGGGTGAATATTTCTTGTATAGCTCTTGTATTGTTAAGTATGTGTAAGATATTCTGTCATTTTGGTATTCTATATCGGAAACTTCAAATTCCGGAAACTGCTTGATTGCAAGCTTTATCATCTCAAGTCTATGTTTTGCGTCTGCTATGTCTTTGTTTTTGTGAGGTGGTCTATACGCAGGAATGAATATAATTTTATCATAATGATAATTTCCCATTGCAAAATTTGCCATGTTTATGTGGGCGTTATGTATCGGATTGAATGTTCCTTGAAATACACATAAATTCATAAGATTATTTTATCACGAAGATTTATTTAAAAAAAAACCTGATTTAAAAAATCAGGTGCAAAATTTGTAGGGTAAAAATTAATTGGTTTTATTTTTTAATTTTATTTAGGAATATATTATATTTAAATTAAATGTGATGATTGTTTGTTGTATATTGCTATAAAATTCATTTGCTCAAATAATAAATCGGATCTGTCTATAAATGTTTGAGAGTTGTTTGTTGTTGTGACTTGTTCGTTATACATGTCTTTCAACTTTTCATCTATTTTCTTTAAATTAGCTACTGCCATTTTAAGCCTCTCTGTTATCTCATCTCTTACATATATATAAAGTATATACTTATAACCAAATTTCAGTTTTGTTAAAAGTTGTTACATTTCTTAATAACTTTGTGATAAGGGTAAATTTTTCAAATAATTTTTTTTTTATAATATAGTAGGAAAAGTGTTTTATGTTAAGCAATAGCAGTGTAAATTACAAATATAATAGTCCAAAAGATTATAATACTCAGTTCAGTCAAGTGAACAGTAATGTTCCAATGCAAGCAACCTTGGATAGTCAAAAGGTTAAGCAAACTGTTGATAATTCATATATTGCAAACCGAGTAAAAGCATCTGAAGATACAAATCCTTTAGTGACAACGAGTTTTATTCTTGCATCATGGTATGGGTTATCTCGAGCTATGGATCGATTCGGTAAGAAGTGTGAAGGTAAGTATGAGGATACTGTTCTTGGAAAACTGGGAAATTTCGGAGATAAGGTCCAGACAAAATTTTCATCAAACATTTTAGCTAAAGGAACCAAAAAAGTTAGTAACGCATTGTCTGATGGTTTGAATTGGCTGACAAATAAAAGCAAAATTGTTTATGCAATACGAAATACTCCTGCGCAAGCTGAGTGGAAACTTGCTAAAGCCCCCATAGCAGGTCTTAAGGGCTTTTTAGCAATGGATATTGAACAGCTATTTGGTTATTTTATGGAACCGATTAGTAATGTTCAGCAATTGGAACAGTTTGGATATTCACAAGATAAAATTGATAAATTTGCACAGACTTTAAAAAGTTTAGATTCTAATGCAAGGAAAGTAGAACTCGCAAAAGAAGAATTACGCGCATTGGGTGTCAAGGATTCAAGTATAGATAAGATATATAATAGTAAAAAGGGCATTGGTGGTCTTAGAACTTATGCTGAACATCTAAAAGCTAGAAAGCTTGGTTTTAGAAATCTTGCTGAGTATACGGAAGTGTCAAAAGATCCGCTTAAAAATATTGATAAAGTTTATAATGCTTTATTAAAAGCTGATGATAAGATGTGTGCTTCTTATGGCAGAAAATACGGAAAATTTGGCAAAATTTGTGCACATTTATTCGGCAGAAAAGTTACAATTCCTGAATTGCGCAATAAGATGATTGCAACTCTTGGCAAAGGTAACAAGACGAAGTTGGGTAATTTTTTGCCAAAAGCCTTAGGGTATTTTTTAGAAGGAACAACCAACAGATTTGCAGGCGGTAAGATTGCAGTTTTAATTCAAGCAAGTATTTTTGGTGATATGTTAGCAAATATACTAATTGCACCTAAAGGTGAAAAGTTTAAGACATTTGCAGAAAGATTTGTTAATGATTTTGCTTACTTTTTAGCAATGCCTATTGCCGGAGCTTTACTGTTTAAGGTCGCAGGCATGAAATATATCGGTCTGGATAAGGCAGGTGTTGAGGCATACCGTAATAGTTTGAAAGCTTTTAACGAGAAAGCGAAAAATTGCGTTTTTGCAAATAAGGCGGAATATAATGTTGAGAAAAAATTTCTCAAAGATATGTTGAAAGGAAATGTGAAAAACCCGATTACACGTTTATTCAAAAAAATTGGTATGTTGTTGAATATAGGTAACGAATCAATTGCAGCTTACAGATCCCCAGCTGGTATGAATTTGAATTTACTTAGAAAAATTCCTAATTTTCTAAAAAATTTAGCAGGTGTGCCTTTAAGGGTAATTATACCTACGGGTGTTTTAATTCCGATTATTGTTAAATTTTGTACAAAAACAGAAAATAAAATTTTCGGAAAGCCGACTAAATCTGTTTTGGATGAGGAACCTAAAGAAGATTCTCAGTTAAATGAAACTCAAAATAAAATTCAAGTTGATAGTTCTTCTGGTAATACAGAAGTAAGTATTCCTCAAAGTCCAACAAATTTGATTAATATGCACCAGAATAATTTAAAATATACACCATCTCAAGATAGGGTAACAAGTAACAATGTTGTTAACAATAATACGACTATTATTAATAAGACTTCAGAACCGGATGATAATGCGGTTTTAGAACCATTAAGAACGTATATTCCTTCGCCTGTTGGTGTTCAGGTAAAAGGTGAAGATCAATCTGCCGCTTTAGCAGCACTTTCAAGATCTGATATTGCTGAAAAAAAAGCTATGGAAACTTTGGCAATGAAATGGTAATGTGTTGAATAGCTTAGAATTATATGTTATAATAATATTGCTCCTTACGGGTGTTAATTTTGTTCCTACATTTATTTAAAAGGGAGAGTTGACTCTGTCGGGCATTGCAGTATACCCGCCGATTTTAATCGCCAGCGGGAAACGGATTTGTCGAGGCGCTCACCCACCTGCGAGACCAGCAGGTAACAAAATCGCGCTCGTTTGGGGCTTTGTTTTACTCTTGATACTTTTTAGAAAATGTGTTATCATCTAGTTATGCACAGCAGGGTTTCAACGGTTATTTTGTCAGATAGCCCCCAAACTATTGGGGTCGTTGGAGCATATTTACAAGATTTGGATTTGTTTGATTGCCTTGAGTGTCCTGCAAATTATTCGGAGATTTATGATTTGCTTTTGTCTTGTGAAAATGTAATTCTTGTTGTCGATATCTCCAATGATTATGATTTAAAATTGGATTTTGTGCTAAAGGTTACTCAAAATGTTCGTAATTGTAAAGTTTTGATATTGTCGGATAACCCTTCTGTAGAAATTATTGTAAAAGCGATGAGAGTTGGGGCTAAAGAATTTCTTCCTCTCCCTATTATTAAATCTGAATTTAAAGATGCGGTTTGCGGTTTGCATAAATTGTTTTTCGTGGAGTCAGAAGAAAAATCTTCAAAGTGCACTGTCATTTCTGTTTTCTCTAATAAAGGAGGTTTGGGTAAAACTTCTATTGCGGCAAATTTATCTCTAGAACTTGCTAAGATTACAAAAGAAAAAGTTGCTTTGATTGATTTGAATTTCCAACTTGGTGATGTTACAACTTTTTTGGATTTAAAACCATCTTTTAATATTTCTTATATGTTGCAAAATCTGGATAAGATGAATGAAGACTTCCTATTAAGTACTTTAGAACGATATAATAATACGAGTCTTTTTGTTCTTGCTGATCCTCCATTTTTTAAACAGGCTGATGATATTTCACCGGTTCAAATCACCAGACTGTTAAACATGTTGAAGGATACTTTTTCTTACGTAATTGTTGATGCGGAAGCAAGTTTTGACGCTAAAAATGTTGCTGCTTTAACTGATTCTGATATAATTTTCCTTGTTACTGTTGCAAATTTACCGGCTTTAAGAAATTCCCAGCGTTGTATTGAATTGTTCGGTAAAATGGGGTTTGATGCGGATAAAGTTCAAATTGTTTTGAATAGGTTTATGGAAAATGATGTCATAAATGTTCAGGATATTGAAAAGCTTTTAGGTAAAGATGTCTATTGGAAAATCCCTAATAACTATTTTGCAGTGATGTCAGCTATTAATAAGGGTATCCCTGTTTCGGAGGTTAGTCCTAATTCAAATATTGCTGTAAGTTATAAAAATTTTGCAATGCACTTGGCTGACTCTATTTATCGTGATGATTTGTGTAAGAAATATGAAAAATTAATCAATTAGGAGGTACTTTTGGGACTTAGTGATAGATTTAAAAATGAAAAGAAAAAGGACTCTTCAAAAAAGATAGAGAATAAATCTGCTTATCCATCTCATGTTCAGGCTGACTTAGAGATGCTTGAAGATATTGAATGCATGGTTTTAAATAAAATTGCGTATACTCCAGTTTGGTTTGAGTTTTCAAATACTGAACAAAAAAAACTTATTCGCGACTACCTTAATGCAAGGCTTTCGCTTCCGGAAAATGCGGCTTTAATTTTGACTGAAGATGAAAAAGATGCTTTTGTTACGAAAATTTTAGCATCTGTCTAGTTGCAAATAATTTACTATTTGTTATATGCTTTATTTATGCAATACAGAAAATTTAAGTTGTCTTCCAAATACAAACCCTCAGGAGATCAGCCCAAAGCTATTGATGCACTTGTAAATGGTATCAAATCTGGTTATGACACGCAAACTTTACTTGGAATTACAGGCTCAGGTAAAACTTTTACTGTTGCCAATGTTATTGAAAAAGTCCAAATGCCAACTTTGATTATTGCTCATAATAAAACTCTTGCGGCACAATTATATAATGAATTTAAGGAACTTTTTCCTGATAATGCTGTTGAATATTTTATCAGTTACTATGATTATTATCAGCCTGAGGCTTACATACCAAGAACTGATACTTATATTGAAAAAACGGCATCTATTAATGAAGAAATCGATAGGTTACGACATAATGCGACCAGATGTCTCAATGAACGAAATGACGTGATAATTGTTGCTTCTGTTAGTTGTATTTATGGATTAGGTTTACCGGAAAATTATTTCAAAGGTTCGATTGAACTTAATGTTGGTGATGTTGTTGATAGAGATGACTTGTTAAGACACCTTGTAAATGTACAGTATAAAAGAAATGATTTAGTCCTTGAACGTTCTACTTTCAGAGTTCGCGGTGATATAGTCGAAATTATGCCAGCTTATGAAAAAATCGTTAACAGAATTTATTTTTTTGGCGACGAAATCGAAAAAATTATACGAATAGATAATGTGTCAGGTGAAATAATTGAATCCCCCGAAAGTATTGTTGTTTATCCGGCTGTTCATTATTTGTCTTATGACGATAACGTTGATGAAACAATGGAACTTATTAACGCTGAATTACAGTCAAGATTGTCTGAATTAAAAATGGAAAATAAACTTGTTGAAGCACAACGTCTCGAACAACGCGTCAAGTACGATATGGAAATGATAAAAGAAATGGGGTATTGTTCCGGAATTGAAAATTATTCAAGAATAATTGAAAGACGTCTTCCCGGTTCTCCACCCGCTACATTAT
>CALUQI010000059.1 GCA_944322875.1 Candidatus Gastranaerophilales bacterium | reverse complement strand
ATAAATGCAAAAAACTTCGGACTTGAAGGTTGGAATACTAATACTGTCGGCGTATTATTCGGTGACGGTGTCTCAGGTATTATTGCATACAATCCTGAATGTTCTCAGGATCCCTACAGAACTGATGTTATAAATGTTTCTGATACAGGCATCGGAACTGATTGTTTAGCTATCTTATATGATACTTCAGGTTTTAAAAAACCTAATACGCAATCTAAAGATCTAAGAAGTCTTAATGTTACATCTATTGGAGGTAAAAATTGTGCTATTCAACTCTCTGATGGTACTTGCTTTACCGGTATAATGGCTAAGGTTAAACTTTCAAAGGCAGAATGTGAACAGTTAATCACTGAGGGTTACCCAATAACAGCATGCGGTGTTGAAAATGATTATTGGGCGGGCGCTGTCAAAACCTGCCACGATATGGGATCCAGATTGCCTACAAAAAATGAATTGTACCTGCTTGTAGATGATCTCTATCCAGATGGTTTAAATTTAGATACAAATAAAGCAATGGAAATGGGACTCCCTAATCCAGTATTTTATATATGGTCAGAACAAGAACATTCAAATGTGTATGCTTATAGGATGGCTTTTTCAACAACATGGAATCCTAGTTCGGCACTTAATTTTTATGCAATAACTCGAACAAATAGTGTAGTATCTACAATTTGTCTAGGAGAATAGAGCGAATATTTTAAATTTTGCATTGAAAGCCGTTTTATGATACAATTCGACATAAAGGGGAGAGAAAATGAATCTGGAAAATTTAAAAAAAGTTGATCCTATAGTCGCAGAACAAATTGAACTTGAGTTAAAACGTCAACAAGAAACTATTGAACTTATTGCAAGTGAAAACATAACATCCCTTGCCGTAATGGAAGCATCAGGAAGTGTCTTGACCAATAAATATGCCGAAGGCAAACCATACAAAAGATTTTATAATGGTTGTGAACATGTTGATATTATAGAGGAAATAGCACAAAAACGTGCTTGTGAACTTTTTGGCATGGATCATGCAAATGTACAACCACATAGCGGCGCGCAAGCAAATATGGCAGTATTCATGTATTGTTTAAAACCGGGTGATAAGGTTTTAGGCATGGATTTGTCCAACGGCGGACACCTTTCACACGGATCGCCCGTTAATTTTTCGGGATTATATTTCGATGTAAAAAGCTACGGTGTTGATGCTGACGGAAATATTGACTACAATGACGTATTATTAAAGGCAAAAGAACATAAACCAAAACTTATAATTTGCGGAGCAAGCAATTATTCCAAAATAATTGATTTTAAGAAATTCAAAGAAATAGCTGATGAAGTCGGTGCATATTTATTGGCAGATATCGCACACATAGCAGGTCTTGTTGCAACAGGATTACACCCGTCACCGGCACCTTACGCAGATTTTGTTACAACCACAACTCATAAATCCCTAAGAGGACCTCGCGGCGGAATAACTATGTGCAAAAATGAACACGCTGCAGGAATTGACAAAGCAATATTCCCGGGAATACAAGGGGGACCTCTTGAACATATCATTGCCGCAAAAGCTGTAGCATTAAAAGAAGCAGCTCAGCCTGAATTCAAAGCCTATGCAGAACAAATAATTAAAAATGCAAAAGCATTAGCACAAGGTTTAATTGATGAAGGTATGGATATCGTAGGTGGAATGACCGAAAATCACTTGATGACACTCGATTTGAGAAAAACAGGAAAAACAGGAAAGGATATGGCAAATGTCCTTGAAAAAGTGGGCATTACTGCAAATAAAAACACAGTACCTAATGACCCGCAAAGCCCGTTTATAACCTCAGGTATAAGACTTGGAACACCTGCAGTTACAACCAGAGGATTTAAAGAAGATGATATGATTGAAGTTGCAAAAATCATTGCTTCTGCTATATTTGCATCTGACAATGAACAAGGCTTGAAAAATCTTAAAGAAAGGTCTTTAAAACTTTGTAAAAAATATCCGCTTTATGAATAAACGATTATTCAAATAAAGCTTGAATGAATTCTTGAGGATTAAACTCTTTTAAATCCTCCATTTTTTCACCAACACCGACAAGTTTTACAGGAAGCCCCATCTCTTTTGCTACAGCTAAAACAATAGCTCCCTTTGCAGAACCGTCAAGCTTTGTCAAAGCAACTGATGTAATATTCACTGCCTCAGTAAATACTTTTGCCTGCTGCAAACCGTTTTGACCTGTATTTGCATCAATGACTAAAATACTCTCTCGTAAATTTTCAGATGCATTTTTATCAATTACTGATTTGATTTTTGCAAGTTCTTCCATAAGGTTATATTTATTTTGCAAACGTCCCGCTGTATCAACCAAAATAACATCATATCTTTCGGATTTAGCTTTTTGTATTGCTTCATAAACTACTGACGCCGGATCAGCTTTATCTCTGCGGACTATATCGGCTCCTGCACGTTTTGACCATATATCTAATTGCTCTTCAGCAGCAGCTCTAAACGTATCTCCGGCCGCTATAAGAACTTTTTTCCCCAATGTTTTAAATTTGTATGCCAGTTTACCTATCAGAGTAGTCTTGCCGGCTCCGTTAATTCCGGTTATAAAATATATGTTTAAATCACCGTCTTTATAGGTTAATTCTGTACTGCCTGCATTATTTAGTACTTTTTCAAATTCATCTTTCAAATATGTTTTTACATCAGAAGGTTTAATTTTACTTTGACTGCGTAAATTGTCCACAAGTTCGGCTGCATAATTTACACCCAAATCCGCTCCGATTAATATATCTTCCATATCTTCAAGAACAAATTCCGAAAATTCTTCCTCTTCTGAAACTGTTTCAATTACATTCCCTACTAAAGCAGATGCTGTGTTTGAAACCTTTTTTTTAAAATTCTCAAAGCTATCTGAAAAAAATTTAAACATTAGCTTAATCCATTGTCAATAATAACTTTTGCCAAAATCCCGTTTATAAATGCTGAACTGTCATCGGTAGAATATTTTTTAGCTAGCTCTATCGCTTCATCAACAACTACTTTCATGGGCGCATCTTTCATATACAAAAGTTCAACTATTGCTATTCTTAAAATATCCTTATCCATTTTTACAAGACGGTCTATATCCCATCCCTTTGAATACTTCTGAATAAGATTGTCAACTTCATCATGATTTTTCTGAAATAAATCTGCTATTTTAATTGCATAATTTTTTACATCACCCTGAGATTCCAATGTTGTAAATTCTGCAATTTCCAATGCTAAAAGTGCCTTCTCAGCAATATCAATCATTTCATCTATTCTGCCAGTCATGTCTGAAGTCATTGGAAGCGGAACTGATAAATTTGCAGCATCTAACGGACGATTTAAATTAATTTCGTGCTCGGCTTCGTAATCATCTATACGATTTTTCATGTCTATAAGCGCACCAACTGTCGTTTTTAATTCATCACTTGCATTACTTGTTAGTATTCTTACCGATTTTAATATTATATTTTCTAAATCATCTTGTGAATAATTTGTTATCTTTTTATCAAATTGCGAAAATAATATAAATGCCAGTTCTCTGGCTGCTCTGCGCGCTTGCATAATAATTTCCTCTTCTGTTGTTCACAAAAATTATGCTAGCATAAAAAATTTTTCTTCACAAGGGTAATATACATATGATTTATGCTTAATTTTTATTATTATAAGTAATATAATAATAATGCTATTGAATACCGAGATTGTGATTTTTGTCATACATTAAAATATAAAATAATATAGGGATATGATGAATATTTATGAAGAAATAAAAGTTTTACTCGTTAGAAACGGAAAATCCATGAGCAAAGTCCTACAGAAAATGAAAGACGAAGGACATAATGTTCCTTTCCCTAGCAATCTTTCAAAGATGTTTATTTCCGGAAGTATCAGGTTTAAACTGGTACAAGAATTATTAGATTATTTAGGTTATGAGTTTAAAATAGTAGAAAAAAAATCAAAATAATTCACTTGCTCTGTAAGAACTTCTAACAAGGGGACCTATTTGGTAATGAGATATACCTGCCTTATCGGCATGGGTTTCCAGCAATTTGTATTCCTCAATCGTATAGTATTTAGCCACTTTAAGATGCTGTTTTGACGGTTGAATATATTGTCCGATGGTAACTATATCACATCCAACGTTGTGTAAATCTCGCATAGTAGCATCAATTTGTTCAAAAGTTTCCCCAAGACCAATCATCATGCCTGACTTGGTTGTTATGTCACTGTTTTGTTTTATATAATCAAGTACTTTTAATGAACAGAAATAGTCACCTTGAGGTCTTGCCGTTTTGAATAATTCTTTTACTGTCTCTATATTATGATTAAAAACATCCGGATGAGCTTCTATAATCACATTCAATGCATTTATATTACCTTTAAAATCCGGTGTCAAAATTTCTATTTTTGTTTCAGGACAAAGTTCTCTTATTTTATAAATACACTCGGCAAAATGAGATGCACCGCCATCAGGTAAATCGTCCCTTGTAACCGATGTTATAACAGCATATTTCAGCCCTAAATCTCGAACAGCTTCTGCAATATGCTGTGGTTCTTTTTTATCAAGCGGTTCAGGTTTTGCACAAGAAATATTACAATACAGACAGTTCCTTGTGCAATTATTTCCCATAATTAAAAATGTCGCGGTATTTTTTGTGTAACATTCATTCTTATTAGGACATCTCGCATTTTCGCATACTGTATTTAAACACTTTGTCTTGAGGATTTTTCTGACTAATTTTGTCTTATCAGTATCTATAATGGGTCTTTTTAAATATTCAGGCAATCTTTCTCGCATTAATTTAACCTCATAAGACATTCTAAAATCCCCTCTGAATAAGTTGGATGAGCAAAACATACTGACTTCAACTCTTCTACAGTGATGCCAAACTGCATAGCAATTATAATTTGTTGTAAAAGTGAAGAAGCTTCTTTTGATACTATATGCGCCCCTATAATTTTATTTTCGGTTACAAGAATTTTTATCATACCATCTAATGCGTTATCGCATTGAGATTTAGCCAAAGCAGATATAGGAATCATTGATTTTTGATATGTACCATTTTCCAAATCCTGTTCTCGTTTCCCAACCCAAGCAATTTCAGGATTTCCGTACACTACTGAAGGGACAAGAGTTTCATCAAAAGGGATTCCGGCAACTTTTAATAACGCCTGCTTACTTGCATAATGTGCCAATTGAACAGATCCTGATACATCGCCTATATATGATACTCCATCAACTTTTTCAATCTCATTAGGAACTCGACCTACTGCTAAAAGTATACACTCAGCTTCTGTATTTTGATTATTTGAAAGGTGAACTTTAACTCTATCTTCATATTTATCAATTTTTTCAACAGAAGTCTTTGTATAAAACTTTATATTTTTTGACTTGAATATTCTTTCTATTCTTTTTGAAACCTCAATATCTGCAATTGGAAGAAGGTTTTCAGCAATTTCAATTACCGTAACTTCAACACCTAATGCGGATAAAATCCTTGAAAATTCAATTCCTATTGCACCGGAACCAACTATTATAATGGATTTAGGTAACCTTTCAAAATTTAAAACATCATCTGAAGATAAAATTAATTTGTGATCATATTCCATTCCTTTGATAATTCTCGGACTGGAACCCACAGCCGCTATAATTTGCTTGCAAATATATTTTTCATTACCGGCAACAATGGTATTTTTATCGATGATTTTGGCCTCGTCATTAATCACTGTAACTCCAAGATTCTTGAATGAACGCTCTAAACCGTTTCTTAATTTGTCAACAACAGATCTTTTCCTTTCATAAATCTTGCCAAAATCAATTTTGCAATTATCAGTAAAAATTCCCAAATCCGCAGAATTATTTGCTAAATCATAAATTTCTGCAACATGTAACAGTGTCTTTGTTGGAATACAACCACGATTTAAACAAACTCCACCAATTAAGTCTTTTTCAAATAAAACCACTTTGTGCCCTGCTGAAGCTACACTTAAAGCTGCAGTATAACCGGCTGGTCCTGATCCTATAATACCTATATCAAATTCCATTTTCACCTCGTATAAACTCTTGGTAATCTTACTTTTAAACGACACGTCAATTCGTAATTAATTGTATGAAGTATATCCGCCCAAATATCAATAGAATTTTCACAATCCAAAAGTGTAATTACATCACCTAATTCTGCATCTGTTCCAGTTATATCAAACATCATCTGATCCATCGTTATGTTCCCGACTTGTTTAACTTTTTTCCCGTTAAGTATACCATATATTCTGTTCGATAAGGCACGTGAAATTCCGTCTGCATAACCTATAGGCAAAGTTGCTATTGTACGGTTCCCTTGAGCTCTATATGTGTATGAATAACTTATGCCTTCACCATCTTTTACTTCGTGAATGTTAACTATACGACCTTTCAAAGATATTAAAGGCTTGATATCGGGTTTTTCTTCAATGCAAGGAGGATAATCCGGTGCTAATCCATAAAGTGCTATCCCCACCCGACACATATTTATACCTGGAATCTTATAACTTAATGTTCCTGCAGTATTTTGTACATGCAAAAGTAAACCTGATATATCAATTTGAGATATAACTTTTTGCCATTTTTTTATCTGTTTTTCCGTCTCTTTAATATCTTCTGCCATGGCAAGATGTGTAAATATTCCCTGTAAATCAATGAAACTAGATTTTTGAACCTCTTTTATAAAATCAACCGCATCTTCAGTTGAAACACCTATTCTATTCATGCCAGTATCAATTTTTATATGAACTTTGGGCCTTATACCAGTCCTTTCAAAGGCTTGACGGCAAGCATCAATATGACCCTTGGAAAATATTGATATGCTCAAATCAGCTTTAACTGCACTTTCGACAGCCCAAACCGGAACCGCTCCCAATACAAGTATTTCACAAGAAATATTTGCATTACGTAAATCTACTCCTTCATCAATAGATGCTACTCCTAACATATCTATACCTTGAGCAAGTATTGTAGGCGCCAACATTATTGAACCGTGTCCATATGCATCTGCTTTTACAACGCCCAATAATTTTATATTCTCAGGAACCTTTTTTCTAATCTCACAAACATTATTTTCAAGATTTGCAATATTTATCTCCAACCACGCATCTCGATGTATATTAATGTTAGTTTGTCTGATGTTCTTCATAAAAGAATTATAGGACAAAAATTGTTGTATGTATATCGGTTTTTTGCTATACTTAGAATATGAATAGAAAAGAATTTATCTGCGCAAAGCGTATAGTTATAAAACTTGGCACAAATATTTTAAAAAATATTGATGGAAATGTATCTTTACCAAGAATATTTTCTTTTATTGAAGATATTTCATCACTTGTTAAATCCGGCAAAGAAGTTATAGTTATAACCTCCGGAGCCGTTGGACTCGGGAAAAAAAGGTTAGGACTGGAAAGTACCGAAGGAGCCGCGATAAAACAAGCCTGTGCGGCAATCGGACAAGGAAAGCTTATGTCACTTTATGAAAGCGGATTTGATACATACGGTCTTGTCGCTGCTCAAATCCTCTTAACAGAAGATGATTTTTCTATACGCACCCGTTACTTAAGCCTTAGAACAACCTTGAATAAACTTTTGGAACTTGGTGTAGTCCCTGTAATAAACCAAAATGATACAGTTTCAACAATTGAAATGACTCCTCGATATGAAAATATGCAAGTTTGTTTTTCAGATAATGATAAGCTTTCTGCACTCGTTGCAAGCGAACTTGATGCGGATTTGCTCGTAATTTTATCTGATATTGACGGGTTATTTGACTCTAATCCTAAAATTAATCCGGAAGCTAAGCTTATTAAAGAAGTTGATGAAGTTACAGATGATATTATTGCACTGGCATCAGGAGTTTCAGACGGTGGTAGAGGAGGAATGGAAACAAAACTCCGTGCAGCACGTATGGTAACACGTTTTGGAGGCAAAATGTTGATTGCAAACGGTACAATTCCGTACATAATAAGAAAAATATTTTCCGGAGAAGACTACGGAACTATGTTTTTGCCTCAAAATGAAAACATGCCGGATAAAAAACGTTGGATAGGATATGCTACGAATATTATTGGAAAAATAGTTGTAAATGAAGGAGCAAAACGAGCCCTGATAGAAAAAGAAAAAAGCTTATTACCTATCGGAATTCTTGAGGTTATTAATGAATTTAACAAAGGTGATGTAATTTCAATTTTAGACGAAAATAAAAAAGAATTTGCACGTGGAATCGTAAATTATAGTTCTACTTCTTGTCAAAAACTTATCGGACATCACTCTGATAATATATTAAAAATCCTCGGATTTAAAAATTACGATGCAATAATAACTCGTGATAACATTACTATTTTATAGGAGAAACTATGGATTTTGAAAATATAGCAAAAACAGCAAAAGCAGCGTCGCTTAAAATTGCTGACGTTTCCAGTGATTTAAAAAACAAAGCTCTTGTTAAAATTGCTGATGCAATTGAAAAAAATAAATTACAAATTTTTGAAGCAAATAAAAAAGACTTACAAGAAGCCGAAAAACTGGTCAATTCCGGTGATATTTCATTATCAACATTTAATAGACTTAAATTAGACGAAAATAAAATGCGCGATATGATTCAAGGAATCCGAGATGTAGCAAAACTTGATGATCCGGTAAATAAAAATTTGTTTATAAGAGAATTAGATCAAGATCTAGTTTTGTATAAAGTAAGTTGTCCTATAGGTGTTTTAGGTATAATTTTTGAAGCAAGACCAGATGTAATAGCACAAATTTCTTCTCTTGCCATAAAATCTGCAAATGCAGTTATCTTAAAAGGCGGGAAAGAATCAATTAATACAAATAAAACAATCCTGACAGTTATTAACCAAACCTTAGATGAAATAGAAGGCTTTCCTAAAAATGTTTTGCAACAAGTATTCACACGTGAAGACGTTTCTGAAATGCTTAAATGTGATAACTATATTAATCTAATCATTCCTCGCGGAGGTAATAAACTTGTTAAATACATAAAAGAGAATACCAAAATACCAGTATTAGGTCATGCTGATGGGATATGTCATATATTTGTTGATGAAACAGCCGATATAGAAATGGCAATAAAAATAATCGTTGATGCAAAGACACAATATCCGAGTGCTTGCAACTCGGTTGAAACACTTTTAATACACGAAAATTTTCCGGACAAAAACAAACTTCTTGCAGCATTACAGTTAGAAGAAATAAAATTAGAAAGCAATCCTGAAAGCTGGGCTTTTGAACATGGGGATACAACTCTTGCATTTAAAACAGTCAAAAATATAAATGATGCTATCGAACATATAAATACATACGGTTCTGGACACACAGACAGTATTATAACAACTAATAAAGACAATGCCGAAAAGTTTATGAATCAAGTTGACTCAGCAGGAGTTTACTACAACGCTTCAACACGTTTTGCCGACGGATTTAGGTACGGATTTGGTGCAGAAGTCGGAATATCAACAAACAAAACACATGCCAGAGGACCGGTAGGACTTGACGGACTTACAATATACAAGTATAAATTAATTGGGAAAGGTCATGTTGTAAAAGATTATGTTGACGGAACAAAAAAATTTCATCATAAAAATTTATCATAAATTAAATAGAATCCTATTTTTACAATGAACAATCTTTTTTTTGATATAATAAGGAAAAAAGGAGAGGTGTCCGAGTGGTTTAAGGTGCGGATCTCGAAAGTCTGTGAGGGGTAATACCCTCCGTGGGTTCGAATCCCACCCTCTCCGTTTTTAAAAATAATTTAACTGTTTTTTTAAATACGAATGTAATTGTAATTGTATTTTAACGGTGTAGTTTTTTGTCCAGGTTGATTTGTACGGCTAGATAGATTATTTTGGTAAAGTTGGCTTTGTGTGGGAGTTTCCGGGTCGGAAAAATTAAGTTTACCCAAAAAATCAAACTGGGAAACTGGACTTTTTCTGGACTGTACGGATAGATTGAGATTTGCAGAATTTCAGTGAGATAC
>CALUQI010000058.1 GCA_944322875.1 Candidatus Gastranaerophilales bacterium | reverse complement strand
TTGTAAAAACATCAACTGGCTTTGTAAAAAACGGAATAGGTGCTAAAGAAGACGATGTAAAACTTATGTACGAAACTGTATCCAAACACGGTCTTCAAGTAAAAGCCTCCGGAGGAATCCGAGATAAAGAGACTGCCCAAAGAATGATAAGTGCCGGGGCCTCAAGATTAGGAACAAGTTCAGGTGTAAAAATTGTAAAATAAATATTATAATGTAGGTTAATATGGCAGATGAAGATAAACAATTTGATGCCACTCCAAGGAAACTTGAACAGGCAAGAAAAGAAGGACAAGTTGTAAAATCAAAAGATTTTTCAACAGCTATTTCTCTGCTTATAATGTTCTCTGCAATAGTTGGTTTAGCACCGTTTATATGGAACCAAATAGTACAACTATATACATTGCTGTACGAACAAATACCTAATGGTCACTTATCCGAGGTGGGATTAATGTATATATTAACAATAACATTAAAAACCGCCTTTTTAATAATAGGCCCAATATTGTTTTTAGCTTGGTTTGTTGCTATAATGGCTGATTTCATACAAGTTGGACCTCTTGTAGCAGTAGCACCACTTGTGCCTAAATTAGATAAACTTAACCCTACAAAATATTTTAAGAATTTGATGTCTATAAAAACACTGTTTGAACTGTTTAAAAACATATTGAAAGTAATAATTCTGGGATATATAGGCTGGAGTGTGTATTCTGATCACATAGAAAATATTCTTATGTTGGCAGCAATCGATAATAATTTTGCAGTTATGATAGAATTCGGGAAACTAATAACAGAATTTATTTTCAAAGCTTGCATAGCGTTTTTAATTATATCGGCTGCTGATTATGGAGTTACAAAATGGAAATTTTTGAAAGATCAAAAAATGTCTTTTAAAGAAATAAAAGATGAATACAAGAACACTGAAGGTGATCCCAATGTTAAAGCTGCACTCAGACAAAGACGTATGCAGATGCTACAGCAGGGTATGATGGATTCAGTTCCGGAAGCCGATTTCGTGGTAACTAATCCTACACACATAGCTTGTGCACTAAAATATAAAGCAGAAGAAATGGAATCTCCTATGCTTATAGCAAAAGGAACAGAACTTATAGCTAAAAAAATTATAGACATCGCAAAAGAACATAATGTTCCGGTAATAGAAAATGCACCAGTAGCAAGAGCTGTATTCAAAATGGTTGAATTAAACCATATGATACCGCCTGAACTATATAAAGCAATTGCAGAAATTTTACTTTTTGTTTATAATATGAAAAAATCCACCAAATAAATGGGTTAAATAGAACCAATCTATATTAATATAAACCTGTAATCATGGTTATGCAAGATAAAAATAAATTACAAGAATATATAGATATAGTGCAGAAGGTAGCCCGAGTAGAACACAGGAGAATACCTTCACACATGGTCGAATACGAAGAACTTCTTTCAATAGGGATAATTGCAGTTCAGGTCCTCGTAAAAAACAAGACACCGGAACAACTTGAAAAATACAATGCTGCATATATAGCAACAGCCGTACGGTGGGCAATCCGCAACGAATTAAGAATTAGATATAAGTGGTATTCACTAAAACATAAAGCAGAGGGAGAATACGATGAAGAGGAAGCGGTCGAAGGAATGGATATGCAAAAAGCAAAAGTTCGTGAAGCCATTTACGAAACAATCCTCTCTATAGACGGGTTAGCTGCTGCTGCAAGTGATAATGATTCACCATTTGATTTCGTTAAGGACCCTCACGCTATGCCTGATGAAAATGCAGAAATCACCGAAATGGGCAGAATGATAAGGGAAGCTATATCTAAACTTCCACCTAAGGAAAGAACTGTCGTTGAGTACAGATTTTATAGAAATATGCAAGTAAAAGACATAGCAAAGCAAGTTGGACTTTCATCTTCAAGAGTAACCCGTATTGTACAAGCATCACTTAATACAGTCAAAGAATACCTGAATTCTAAAGAGCAATACGGCTACTAAGCTTTTACTATTTGGATCCGTTTATCATCAATAATATCAATTGGAGCGTTGAGTCGTTTTATGTAATCACAAGCAAGTTTATCTTTATCAAAATCATAAACAGCTTCGGCATTATGTTTTTTATTCAACATGTGAAATCCGTCACCACCTGTTGCGTAAAAATCATCCATTGCAACACGTATTAACTTATTAGGGTCTGGGTTGTTTATATCAATAGGCGTAACTTTTCCACTGTCTTCTACATAAGAAAGTTTTAAAAGTTCACCTTTATCATTCATTGTATATTGCAAACCTGAAACCATAACAATTCCTGGTTTATAATCTGGGTGAACAAAAGACCTTCCGCCAAGTTTAATAGCATCAACCAGTTCTTTCTCACTAATTTTTGCAACTACAAGTTTATTTTTAAACGGCGAAATTTCTGACACCTTTCTTGTATCAACATTCCCTTTTTCAAAATACCCCCTTATATTTGCAGAATTCAACAAAGCTACATCAACACCCAATTCTTTACGCATAGCATCAACCATAAAATTGCCATGAGGATTATTTTCAATAAGTCTGTTATTAGGAGTCGGAGGTACAGAATTTATAACTCCGACATGTTCCGGCTTTCCGATAATATTTTCCACGGCATACTTTGCCGGTATAGTCCTATTAAAAGCAGAAGTAGGAATAACATTGTTTTGAACTGACTTTATTAAACCTTTGTCATCAAATTCCAGATTAAGAATACCAAAATATTCTCCGTCTTTTCCTGCTTGAGTTATTACAACTGGTTCGTTATCCAAATTATAAAATAAATTTTTGCCCGTTTTAATATCCTTTATCAAATCATGAGAATGTCCGCCAATAATGACATCAATACCCCTTGTTTGCTTGGCAATCTTGACATCATTTACATAACCGCTATGTGAAAGAAGTATTACTTTATTAACTCCCGATGATTTCAACTTATCAACTTCCTTTTGAAGATTTAAAACTGTATTGTCGAAATCGTCAACATGCAAGTCACCTTTTGATTTTCCGTCTTTAAGTCTGCTAAACATATCAGAAGGCCCGATACCGATAATTCCATACTTATTACCATTATGCTCTTCTATTGCTGAAGACGCCATTATACCATTCAAAGGGCTATTCTCTTTGACATGAATATTAACAGCACCAAGTTCTTGATATTTCGCATTCTTTGCAATTTCAGCATGGGATCTCGGGGAAACATCAAATTCGTGATTGCCATTTTGTCTTTTGGTAATACCAATCATACCTAATATTTTGCTTACCGCATTTATAAGAACAGGATCTTCACCTATACCATCATCTCCTGCTGACAATTTGAGTTTATCTGCCGAAGTCTCAAAACTATCAAACACCTTTGATGCCGTGTATAATCTTTCCAAATTTGGTAATTTTGCATGAAAGTCATTCATGTAAAATATACTTGTCTTTACTGTATTATTATTTTGTACTGGCTGTATTGAACTACTCATTTATGCCGCCTTATTTTTCATATCTTTGTATATTTTCAAACCTTCGACCCAGTTCGGAGTAACATCTAAATCACCTTCTACGATACTTTCAGGTAATGCTGCATGATGTATCTTGGGAAGCAAGTAATCTTCCGAATATTCTATAGGCTTTTGAATATTATCATCCGTATCATTGCAAATAAACACCAGTTTCCCTTGAGGATCGTACTTATAACCTACTATAGTTATTTCATGACCGTTTATTATTACATTATTTTGATCCACTTGAGTATAGCCTATAATTACATTTTCTCCCATATCCAAAGCCGTAAGAAGATGACGTTTAATGGTATCAAAATCTGTTTCATACCCCACTAAACGTGCATTGTCGTCAACAGTTTGATAAGTTATTGACAACTTGTTTTTATCTTCCACTACAGATTCTGTGAAAGTTTTTTCAAACTCAATTAATCCTTTGTCGCTTTGATTAAATTTACCTTTGCGAGTGTCTGTTAAAGAATTATAAGATTGCTGAGAACCAACTTGCATAAACGTAGATTGCATAAGCACATCAATAGGAGATCTTTCTAAAGGATCTTTATCTGTAGTTTGAATCTGAGCACGAATTATAGCATTTTTATCGGGAGCGAACTTTAACACAACACTGTTAAAATCCTCGGCTTCATAAGGTATCTCAAAAGCATTTAAAAGCCATACGGCATCCAAAGTGTTATCTGCTAAATTATTAAATTTGATACGTTTTGCAACGGACATCGCAGGAGAAGACAACCCCTCCGCGAAACGAGCGAATTCAGCCGGCATTTTTTCTGCTAAATTAAATTCTATACTGGCAGCAACACAAGTACCTGAATTAACAACATCAATATCATTTTTACCTGAATAAAGTTCTATCAAATTGGTTTTGTCTGACAAGTTTGCCTCAACTGCTTTCTTTCTATAAGAATTTGGTATGTCCCCAAACTGCTGGGTTATTAAAAACGGATATGAAATAGTAGCTATAGTATCTCTTAAAAGCCCCTTTGCATCTAATCCTTCTGCTCGTGGAGTTGTTAATATTTTATGTAAATTATCCAAAACTGTAGATTTATCATTAGAATTATTATTTAAAAGTACGCCATTTTTCAAAAGTAATTCCAACTGTTTTCTAGTATTTTTATCGCTAAATTTTAGTATTTCTGTATATTTAGCTTTTTCATCATCTGAGACTAATTCAGTACGGAGATTTGCAACATTAGAAGAGGATTTGAAAAAAACATCATTAGAACATTGGCCTGCAGTTACCGGTGATTTTTTTACCAAATCTTTTCTTGCAGGCGCAACAGCTGAAACTGTGTTATAATTATATTGATTAATATTATTTACCGAACCTACCATTTCAACTCCACAACTATATTAAAAATTAAACATGATAAAAATTGCTAATAAAAATACTATTTTATAAATAAATGTAACAAAGAGGCATAATATTGATAAAAATAAAACCATTGACAGAAGAACAAATACTAATTTCACTAGACAGACTTACCAGGTTTAAAGAACCAGAAGTAAAATACTTACGAGTGTTTAAAGATCTGATAATAAATAACCTAATAATTCCAAAATACAAAAAATCTGATTTGGATATTATGGGATTTAACGAATTAAAACAATACGTGGAAGAAATCTTCAAAACTTCGGCAATTTACCATAAGTATTCCTCTGATGAAGATTACACAATAAATCAAAAGTTATTTGAATATGAGGATTCAACCTTTAACATAGACGAAGAAGTAAAAGTTTTGGTAAAGAACAAAATAAATTACAAATCGTTTATACACCTAATAAAAGAAGACAGCAGTATAAACCTGCGTTGGCTTAAACATATCACAGATCAAAAATCACAAGAAGAATTAAGAAAGAATTTTGGTCTAAAATACCCAATAAAAGAAGTGATAATCTCCGAAGGAATAACTGAAGAAATATTATTACCAGAATTTGGGAAATTATGTAACTGTGATTTCAATAAAAAAGGTATCCATGTAATTTCAGCAGGCGGGAAAAATCAGGTAGTATAACTATTTTATAAGTTATCAAAAAGTTTAAGAATTCCAATTTATGTTTTAATGGACAAAGATGCAAAAGAAAACTATAACGAAATAAAACCAAGATTAAGGGATTTTGACAGAGTACACTTAATCAAATGTGGAGAATTTGAGGATGCATTGTCGGTCGATTTAATCAAAAAAACACTTTCATATGAACTGAACAACATATCAACAATTGAATTAGAATGTGTAAACCAACAGATTGGAATGGTAAAAATTTTAGAAGAAATTTTCAAACACAGAGGGATGCATGAATTCAAGAAATCAGAATTTGCACATATGATCCAAAAAAACTTAAATAGCGAAGAAGATTTATCAAGTGAAATCATAGATATAATAAGAGAAATTGAAGAAACACTATCAAGCAGAAAAGTTATGGTTGACAATTAATTTTGGTTCAGTTAATATAGAAAACGTGAAAGAAATACACTTGCTCCCATCGTCTAGAGGCCTAGGACAACACCCTTTCACGGTGTAGACGGGGATTCGAATTCCCCTGGGAGTATATTTTAGGGTAGAAGATGAACAGACAATTACGACGATTAACAAACAGATTTGAGAAAGGCTTGTTTATATAAAAGAAGTTTGTTATTTGTCTGAATAAATATATACAAGACCTTTTGAAAAACGGGTCTTATTTTTTTGTTAAAAAAAGTAAATTTTACACTTATTTTAAACAATAAATAAAATCAGCTTACTTAAATAAACAGTTATAAATGGCATAGAAATTAAAAAGGAAACAGAATGATACCCGCAATAAACGCAAGCAAAATATATTCAACACTGGGGAATAACAGTTCATTGGTACCATTAGCAGTAAAGGATGTTGCAAATAGTCTTGGTCTTACAACAGGATCTTATATAGTAGGTGACAGTTTAGAAGGGAAGGACAGGTTTTTAGACGAATTTGGCACACAGGCAATTTGGCTTTTTGGATTACCTGTATATAAAAAAATTACTGATATCACTTTATATAAAACGCTAAAAATAGATCCCGAGGTAGATATAAGACTTTTAGACAATCCTGAAATGTTAGACAAAGCAATTGAATTAACACCAGAATTAACTAATAAAAAGGTTAAAGAAAGCTTAATCAGCATGAAGAACAATCCAAAACTTTCCAAAGCACTTGGTCTAACAAAATTTGGAGTTGCAACTATATTGACAATTGCCTCATACACAATGTTAACAAAATACAGACACAAAAAAACGAAAGAAGCTGCAAGAAAAGAGATATTGAAAGAACAAACTCAATCCAAAAAACAAGACAGATATAATAATACAAAAGTAGCATTTGGCGAATTTGTAAAGAACTTAAACATTCAACATGACAAACATCCTGCATTCATGGGTGCAACAAGTGCTATTTCAAGACTAAAAACATTTATGTTTGATCCTGTTCAAAATCTAATGATTGTTGACGGTGCAATAACAACCGAAAGACTAACCTCTGCAAGAAACAAACAAGACTTTATAGGCTACCTCATAAAAGAGGGTGCAACTTGGGCATTTATGTACTTTGCAAGTAAACCATTACAAAATTTTTTAGAGAAGAAATCTTTGCAGAAATATAACAAAGCAATAGATTTAGATGCAAGAGTAATCGAAAGTGATGAACTTAAGAAAGCTTTTTCTGACAATAATGTTATAGAAAAAAGCCTGCAAGATTTTCCAATCAAAGGAACAGATGCCGAGATTTATGAGTACTTATACAAAAACCCTGACAATTTCATTGTTCAAATGGCGAAGAAATCTGACGAGATAGCAACTTTAGGCTCGACAGAAAGTTTTCTAAACAAATTAAAAAACAAACTAAACCTACCTCACCAAGAGATCCCTGACAAAGATGCAATCGACACAAGAAAATTTATTAATATTGGATCAACAAAAGATAAAACAGGTATAAAAGGAATATATCAAAAAATAGAAACCTTATACACACAATACAAAAATTCCGGAGAATCTTTGGATACATTTTTAAATAAAGTAAAAACGCTAAAAAGAAAATCAGTAATAAAAAATCTATCTACTTGCATTGCAGCACTTGGCGTGGCAGTCCCAATGGTTATGGTTGGGATAAGGTATTTGAGCGGGAATAAAGATTTTCAAGTAAAAGAAGATCTAAAAAAAGAACTCAGCAAGAAATAGATTTTAATATACCTTGAGCCGCAACATAAGCAGTAGACCAACAATTTTGCAAATTAAATCCTCCGCAAAAACCATCTATATCCAATACTTCGCCGCAAAAGTAAATATTAGGAACAATTTTGGATCGCATAGTCTTGGAATCAACTTCTTTAAGGTCAACACCACCTGCAGTAACTACTTCACCTTTTTTAGAAACGCCGGTAACGGTAATTTTAAAATTATTAAGTTTTTCAATGATTGAATTACGCGTTGCTGAATCAACATTATGGCATTTTAAATTAGTGTCAATATTAAGCTCGTTTAAAATTTGAGCGGATAAAGATTTTGGAACAAACTCACATAACAAATTTTTTATATTTTTATGAGGATTTGAATTAAGCATATCCTGAATATTAACATTTTTGAGGAGATTAAAACTGAGTAAATAAGGCATTTCGCATCTGGCGTTGATTGAAGATATTTTATAAACTAGCGGTCCTGAGATTCCTTCATGCGTAAATAATAAATCATCGCATATGTTTTTATACCAAATATTTTTCAGACAAACACCTGCAGGAAATTTTTCGGCAGTTCTTAGTCCAACAAGCGAAGGTTTTGGAGGAATAATATTGTGTCCTAATCTTTTCAATAAAGAATAAGAAGAATGACCACCTATTGCAATAACAACAAAATCATATTCTTTAGGATTAATATTTTCAATCATCTGCTTTTTAAACTTGACTTTATTTAACGCACACAACATTTTTTGACGAACAAATTTTGCACTATTTTCCACAGGGAAAATCCTTTTGTCGTCTTGAACGTACGTATTGACACCTATATTTTCGAAAAAATTGATTGTATCAAAAGTAGAAAATTTGGAAAAAACAGAATATAGAAACTTTTCGCCTCTTGGATAATTTTTAACAAGTTCCAAAAAATCATATTCCGCGTAACCCAAATTACATCTGCCCCCACCTGTACAAAGTAAAGTTCTTAACGGACTGGCATAATCGTATAAAGTAACATCACAACTTTCCTGCAGAAAATAAGCACACAAACAACCTGCAGGACCGGCACCGACAATCGCAACTTTAGAAATTGAATTCAACTCTTGTTCCATATAAAAATACCATTTCGGGGTTTTCAAGGTCACTATGTAACTCAGATATTGTTTTATTTAGAACAGGATGCACAAAATCAGGAGCCAGCTCCAGTAAAGGAACAAGCGTAAATGCTCTTAGATGAACATACTTATGTGGAATAACTAAATTTGAATCATTTATAATGTCTTTATTATAGAATAGAATATCTATATCAATAGTACGATCATCATATGCATCCTCTTTCTCTCTTTCTCTACCAAGCTGTTTTTCTATTCTATGGCATTCATTTAGCAAATCTACAGGCGAAAGGATAGTTTTAATTTCAATCACAGCATTGACAAACCAAGTATCAGATGTCATATTCCAAGGTTCAGTTTCATAAAAAGCAGAAGCTCTTATAATATTAATTCCGTCAACAGCTGCCAACAAACTCGTAGCTTGCTGAACATAACCGATACGGTCACCTTTATTTGAGCCCAAACTAAGATATACTATTGCCATAACAACATTTTATAAATTTTTTCAAACATTGTCAATATACATTCATGTTTGATATATAATATGAAAGATATGTTTATTTATGGAATTTTATCGACTCTTATATTCGCATTTTTATTACCGATATACTATATAGTAAGGGTATTTAACGGGAAATTTCTGTATGGCTGGAAAGAAAAACTCGTTTTTTTCAAACACCCGCATTTAGGTAAAAAAGTTATAATGTATCATGGAGTGTCAGTTGGAGAAATCATAGCATTAGAAAATCTAATAAAAAAAACTAAATCAACATTTCCTGAATATAAAATTGTAATTACAACAGGAACAAAAACCGGTCAAGAAATTGCAAAAAAGAAATTTTGTAATCTGGCAGATTATATAACCTACTTTCCATTTGACATACCGTCTTGTGTTGTAAGGTTTTTAAAAAAAGTGAAACCATCTGCAGTATTAATAGCAGAAACAGAAATTTGGCCAATCTTTGCCGATAATTGCATGGCTATGAATATTCCTTTATACACAATCAACGGAAGGATGTCAGACTCTACTTACAACTTATATAGGATATTTAAAGGCTTTTTTAAACACGTGCTGTCCAACTACACGGAAATATTAACTCAGAGTGAAGAGGATAGAATAAAATTAATATCAGTTGGAGCACCACCAGACCGAACAAAAGTAATGAACAATCTTAAATTCGACGTGAAAAAATCAAATGAAGTTGTAGAAATAGGTAAAGATTCATCAAAAATAATAATAGCAGGAAGTACACACAAAGGCGAAGAAGAAATAATATTAAAAATATTCTCAAAATTAAAAAAAGAATTCCCGAAAATTAAGCTTTTACTGGCTCCAAGACACATAAACAGAATTGCGCAAATAAAAGAGTTAATAAAAAAATACAATTTTCAATTGGGTCTTCGTTCAAAAAACGACCTATTTACGGGAAAAGATTTAATTCTTTTAGATACAATGGGAGAATTGGGGAAAATGTACTCAATATGCGATTTTGCATTCATCGGAGGAAGTTTTAATAAAACCGGCGGGCACAATCCATTAGAAGCAACCGTTTATTCTA
>CALUQI010000057.1 GCA_944322875.1 Candidatus Gastranaerophilales bacterium | reverse complement strand
AAAGAAGCCGAAAAACAATACAAATTAACAAAAAAAAATCCCCGATGGGCAATAATGATTGAAGCATTTGAGCATTATCCTTACGCATCAGTACCTGAAAGACGGCGATCAATAGAAAACCTGTTAAAAATTATTAGAACCGAAAATAATACAACAAAAGAACCAAAATCCGATAATGCAAACAAACTAAGCAAAAAACCAGCAAGCGAGACAGATGTAACATACATAAAAGGAGTAGGCCCGAAAGTAGCCTACAAACTAAACAAACTTGGTATATACACTGCACAAGATTTAATCCTATATTTTCCCAAAAAACATATAGATTATTCAAGCAGAACACTAATCAAAAATCTCAAAGAAAATACAACAACCACAATTTTTGGCTACATAAAATCAGTATCAGCATTCAACACCAAAAACAACTTGGCAGTTGTAAAAGTAACAATAGCGGATGAAAGTGGAAAAATTGAGTTAAATTTTTTCCACGCCAAAAGTAACAGATACATGCTTGAACGTATTAAAACACAATTTCCGCAAAATGCTGGAATAATGGTTTCAGGTACGGTAAAAACAAACAATTATAATCACAAACTAACCATAGACAAACCTACCTACTCATTAATGACCGGAGAATTTTTATCAAGCACCAACACAAACCTAAACATTGCAAGAATAGTACCAATATATACTCTATGTGAAGACTTAAGTATAAAAACACTTCGCAAAGCGATCTACAATGCAATACAAGAATACAAAGCCGGTATTAAGAATATAATACCGGAAGATATCCGAAACAAATATGGACTATTAAATAAACAAGAAGCAATAGAAAGTATACATTTTCCGGAAGACAACGAGCAGCTTAAGCAAGCTCGATACACACTAATTTTCGAAGAACTATTCATAATACAGTTAAAGCTATTGCGATTAAGAGAAATCACCTCTAAAACATGTCATTCCTTGCCATTAAAAACAAAGCAAAACGGGATAGTACACCAATTTTTAAGTAGTCTACCGTTTGAGCTAACAAAAGGACAAAAAGATGCAATAAACGAAATACTAAATGATCTATATTCAGAAAAGCCAATGCAGCGGCTTCTACAAGGAGATGTTGGCAGTGGTAAAACCATAGTTGCAACGACGATGTTACTGGCAGCAGTGGAGAATGGATATCAAGGTGCTATAATGGCACCTACCGAGATACTGGCACAACAGCACTACAATAATATGGTACAATGGTTAACACCATTGGGGCTAAGTATTGGGCTTTTTCTGGGCAGCCAAAGTAAGAAATTACGGACAAAATTTGAAACATCACTAAGAAACGGTCAAATCAATATAGCAGTTGGCACGCACGCACTTATACAAGAAAACATAGAATTTGCAAATCTTGGCGCAATAGTAGTAGATGAGCAACACAGATTTGGAGTAAAACAAAGAAACATACTCAAAAAGAAATCACTAAATCCGCAGATACTTACAATGACAGCTACACCTATTCCAAGGACACTTGCACTAACAGTTCACGGAGATTTAGACTTAACAATAATAAATGAACTTCCAAAAGGCAGATTACCAATAAAGACAATACTTACTTCATCTCATAAAGGTGTCTGGGATATGGTAAAACAAGAACTAAAAAACGGAAGACAAGCATACATTGTCTACCCTCTTATTGACGAAAGCGAATCATTGTCAGCAAAAGCAGCAACTATTGAAGCAGAAAAATTACAGACTGAAGTCTTTACCGACTACAAAATAGGTCTATTACACGGGAAATTAAAAAATGATGAAAAAGAAAAAATAATGAAAGATTTCAAAGAAAAAAAATGCGACATATTGGTTTCAACAACAGTAGTAGAAGTAGGAGTTGATGTTGCTAATGCTACAGTAATGGTAATTGAGAATGCCGAAAGATTCGGTCTTTCACAACTACACCAACTGAGAGGAAGAGTAGGCCGAAGTAATTTACAATCATACTGTATACTTGTAAGCGGATCTCGTTCTCAGGAAACAAAAGAGCGACTGAAAATAATGACACAAACAAATGACGGCTTTGTAATAGCAGAAAAAGATCTTCAACTAAGAGGTCCCGGAGAATTTTTAGGCACCAGACAAAGTGGTTTACCTGACTTAATTATATCCGATATCGTCAGAGATGCTAAAATCCTTGAATTGGCAAGAAATGAAGCCATTGAATTCCTCAAAACTCATAACTTGGATTGTTACCCTAAGTTAAAATATGCTACAGATTTAGACTTATATACAGGATTAGATATATAAATTTCTGGGAATATGAATAAAAGCAGTTAAAATTAATACAATTGTAAACTTTTATTAAAATATTTAATTTAATAGGCAAATATAGAAACATTATATACTTTATATATATATAAAAATAGTGAGGTATAATATGGTTTTTAGAAATTGTATGTCTTTCGGTCCTTATCGACCTTGGAATAGGCCACCGGCACCAACGATAATTAACAGGAATTTTTACGTAAATCCACAACCCTACGGTTGCTACAATAGTTGTGGCAGCAACGCCTTTTGGGGAGGATTTGTCGGTGGTATTTTAAGCGGCGGCTTAAACTTTTTAGGCCGCATGTTTGGACCCCAGAACTATGGTGCTACGAGCATGTATAGTCCAATGACAACATACTACTCACCATATTCTATGTTAAACCAAAATGCAGAAAGATTACCGGAAGGTTCATCTGAATTAAAAATATTAGAAAAGCATTACGGAGAAAAATATAACATAAGTGAAAGTGGCGGAAAATTTTACGCTACACCCAAAGACCAATCAGGTAAAACAATAATAGCAAACAGCTATGAAGAAATGCTAAGATTACTCGGCGGTGAAACTCCTGATCCACGTGCGGATGAGATTAAGGCAACAAGACTTGCCAAAGAAAAAGAAGACTTTAACGCCAATGAGTAAGTTAGAGAAAAAGGTGCATCAATAAAAGTTATAGGTCTTGAGGGAGAAGAAACAACAACCGAGGAAACTAATGATAACCGCTACAAATTTGAACTTACTTATCAGGATGCAAACGGAAATCCTAAAGTCGAAGTTGTTGACACAATAACTGATGCTTACGAAATTCTCGGGTTATTAGATCCTACTGAAGGTAGCGATGATGGTCAAGCTGCCGCTAGAGCTGAAGGTAGCGATGATGGTCAGACTGCCGCTAGAGCTGAAGGTTTAAATAACAATCCGTCTACGCTTAGAAACGAAACGCAGGCTAGCACTATACCAAAAGAAATTCAAAATGAAATAGATCAATTTAATGCGAGATATAAAAATAAAGGTTACACTTTAGATTACGTTATGAGTGGAGATAATGCAAAAAAATATGAATTAACAGATTCATATGGTAATAAAAAATACTTAAGTAATACAACAGCCGTCTATAATGAGTTATCTCCGCAATGGACTGTTAAATCTGCTAAAGCTAATACTTGGTTTGCGGATGATGCAGCAATCTTACAATCTAGAAACGGAGCCGAATATAACCTTATGGTTGGAAATAGAACGATAAAGTTCAGTGACATAGAAGTATCAGGCAATTCTGCTGACGATACAAATATACTGTTAAATAATAACTATGATAACGCGACAATATATCTTGTTAATAAAGATGGGTCAGGAGACAAAATAGCTGTAGAAAGAGACATAAGCGGAAAAATGTATATTATACAACCTAATCAAAATGGAAAAACAATTAGAACTAAAATTGAGAATTTTTTAAACAATTAGGAATAATATACATAAATTATTCAACTTTACAAAAAAGGAAAGACCCTGTATAATGGATACAGGGTCTTTGCTTATGCAAAGGTAGTTTTCAGAAAAAGGAGTTAACATGGATCATTTAAAAGTAGCAATCGGAAGCGATCATGGCGGATTTAAGTACAAACAAAAAATAATTGATTACTTAAACGCAAGAAACATAGAGTTTGTTGATGTTGGCACACACACACCTGAATCTTGTGATTATCCGGAAATAGCAAGAAATGTTGCTGAATTAGTTGTTTCCGGCCAGGTTGACAGAGGTATACTGGTTTGCGGTACCGGAATCGGCATGTCAATTACTGCTAATAAAACCAGAGGAATAAGAGCTGCCCTATGCGGTGACACATACTCAGCGAGGGTTTCACGTGCACATAATAACGCCAACATACTATGCCTAGGCGAACGTGTCATTGGAGAGCACTTGGCACTAGACATCGTTGACATTTGGCTCAAAACAGGTTTTGAAGGCGGTCGACACAAACGCAGAGTTGATATTATAGAATAGAGGTTGATTTGTCCGAAATTGATTCTAAAAAACTTGCTTGCGTAATCGCTAGAATTCTTGATGACAAGTTGGCAAGCAATATAACGATTTTGAATATAAGTACCGTATCATCACTTGGAGACTTTTTTGTCATTGCTTCTGCAGATTCACCCACTCAAGTCAAATCACTCATGTTAAACGTTAAAGAAATGATAAAAAAACACTTCTCAAGGCTTCCTATCAGACAGGAAAATGACCTGAAAAACAGATGGAATCTTCTTGATTACGGCGACGTTATTACACACATACTGCACAAAGATGAACGTGAAACTTACGCCATAGAAAAGTTTTGGAATCACGCATCTAGCGTTCCGGAAAATGATTGGAAAGAGCTTTCAAAGGAATACAGCGAATATAAATAATGCTTAACTTTTCTATACAATTTTACAAAAACAAATAAAAGGATTAGAATATAGACATGGAAAACTTAGATAAACAAATAAATGATGCTATATTAGAAATGGCAAAAAATCCTCAAGATGCTGAAGGATACCACAAGCTGGCTAACTTATATTTACAGCAGGAAAATTATGACAAAGTAATGTCTGTACTTGAAAGTTTACTGGCAATCAAACCCGATGATATTCAAGCTTTGGTTGGAATGGGAACAATGTGGTTTTACGAAAAGGATTTCAGAAAATCGCTTTCGTACTATAATAAAGCACTTGAAATAAATCCAAAAAATTATTTAATTTATTTCAATATAGGTAATGTATTTGCTGAGTGGAAAAACTTTCCAAAAGCTTTGTTTTACTACAACAGAGCAATTGACTTAAATTCAACTAATCCTGAAATATATAATGCAATAGCATTATTATACGCGGATTTTGAGGATTATATAGAATCAAAAGCCTATTATGAAAAGGCTTTATCGTTGGATCCTGAAAATATAACAGCCCTAGTCGACATGGGTAATGTGTGTTTCAAATTATATGATTACGGAACGGCGCTAGAACTATATAAAAAGGTATTTGTCCTGAACCCTGATAACAAAATTGTAGCAATTTGTATAGGCAACACTCTAACTCTTATGAAGGAAAGAGAGCAGGCATATAATTGGTTTGAAAAAGCATTAAAAATGGATGGTGACAATTACAAAGCATATATATGCTATGCCATTTCTCTATCTGAATTCAAAGAATACAATATGGCAGAAGAGATGTACAAACGTGCCATTAAAACAAATCCTAAAGAAAAGAATGCTTACATATTACTTGCGAATCTATATACAAACTATAACCGTATAGACTTAGCAATGGATTTGTACAAAGAAGCATTAAGAGTCAAACCTAATGATGCAGAGACATACATGCTTTTAGGGAACGCTCATTACTTAGACAAAGACATAGAAAAAGCCATTGCCTCGTACAGAGCATCTATAAATATACAACCTGAAAACGATGAATACAGACTTGTATATAATCAAGTGTTAGATGAATACATTGACAAAAAACGTAACGGGGAAATTTAAATAATACAATGAATGAGTATAATTCAAGTCCATATATGATAGAACGTATAGTTGCCGCACTCAGCTATATAACAGTGGGATTTGCAGGATTTGTGTGGCTTATATTGGGGGTATTTACGAAAGCACAATTACGTCCATTTTTACAATACCACATTTTTCAATCAATATTTATATCAATTGCTTATTTCATAGTTGTTATGGTATTAGGTTTCTTTCTAAATATTTTAAGTTTTATTCCATTGTTAAATCGTATAGTCGCACAGCTAACATTTTATCTGAATGCACCGTTATTTGGTAACTATTCACTGATACAAACTTTTGTATACGGAATAATAATCTATCTTACAATTACGTCATTTATGGGACAATACAGCAGAATACCTTGGATTTCGGACATAATAGATCAAAATGTACGACACTACTAGCTTTTTTGTCCGATAACTATAGCATTTGAAAGATTAATACCACCTTTAACTTGCGGATTATTAACGACATTACCGTTAACATACATAACGGTAGATCCTCCGCCATCAAGGTTCATAGCGTTAATACAACCGACAGACTTCATAAATTGTGCCAGCTGCATCAATGTCATTCCGACAGAACTGCCTTCACGCCCGTCAACCGCAACCAAAATCAGATTGTTTTCTAAGGTATAACCAATTGCACTTCTTGGATTTTTACCTCCAATAGATGATAACTTTTGTGCTGACATGTCAACATATATCTCTCCATTTTTAACCAAGTAAGGGCCGCCGCTAATAATATGTTTAACTTTTTTCCATTCAGGAATTGTAGATATATCTATATTAACTTTTTCACCGAGCTTAAAAACATTTAAAATAGACTCAGGTCCGACAATAACATATCCATCCTTTGGAATATTAACAGAAATCGGAGAAATTTCCGAAACAACATGATCAGCATTAATTGCTAGCTGAACCCCGTATTTTGGGGATGGAGGTGATACAGTGCCCCAATCCTGTGTATATATCAAAACATAAGTAGAAAGCATTCTCGGCTGATTGATATTATCAATTTTAACAACATTTTTTTTGTTAGAGATTGTTGCATTAAGTTGAACCCTAGTCATATCAAAATCATTTTCAAATATACCTAAAGCAACCCTATTGTAAACAGGGCCTGTATATAATTTTTCATTAATCATTAACGTTCCTAACGGAACACCAGTTTGCGGCTTGAAGAAAGTTCCGTTTAAAGCAATCAATGAATTATTTTCTTGTGCCATAAGTGAAATAGACTTCTTTGCAGGAAGTTTATCCGATGCCAAAACCGGCAATACAGAGAAATCCTTTGCCAATCTCGGATTAAATTCAATTACATTAATTTTAACCGGCTTTCCGTCATAAAATTTTACTAATGAAATATGTTTTATGCCGCAAACAACATCTTTAATTACCGCTCCCGGATATCTTTTTGATACATCTTCATCAAATTTTTTAATTGCAGATTTCATTGTAATTTCAGATAAAATATTTACGGAATTCTGTTCCGAATAAAATAAGTTAGTCGGAATATTAGCAACAAATTCATCAGCAAAAATAGGAACAAAAACATTTTGCAAAATCAAAACAGCAGCAACTGACAGAATAAATACACTAATACCAAGTAAGTTCGAAAATTTTTTTTCAGGGCACAACAACATAGTATCCATAGCTTTACCTCATCAATTAAAGTAACAGGATACCTTTTTGTTTATAGAGTGGGGTGGGGAATAACACTCTCTGGTAATAATATTATTCCCTGAAAACCCTTTCTATTAACAGATTTAACAGGGTTAAGGTGTGATTTTTACAAAAGTTAACAATTAAAAATTAATCGACATCGACGGGGTCACGCATAATTTTTTGGACAGCATCACGAGCAGTGAAAACAAGACTTTCCGGGACATTATCAATAGAAGTGAACTGTCTGAGGACATCAACAGTTCTTTTAAAAGCACGAACGATATCACCTTCACCTGAATCAACTTGATCAACAATAGTTTCCCAATCTGCGCCATCTACCCACAACTCTATCAAAGAAGAAAAATAAGGATTAATATAGCAGGGTGCTTCAACATAGAATCTATTTTGGACCTTTTCCAATTTTCTACGAATATTACGAATCAAATTTAAAGTTTTTCTGACAGTTTGTGAAACAGGCAAAAACGGAATATCGACACGCAAATCTTCAGTAGTAACTGCACAAATAACTGCAGCAAGCTGTGCAGGAGATAATTCATCCAAGACATTTGAGAAAACAATCTGGGCTAAAAATAATTCATTTTCGGATCTAATTTGAGAAGTAGATACACCGAATGAAGTAGGATAATCTTCCTGCAAATATCCAAATTCATAAAGAACACTTCTATGAGCAAGAAATTTATTCCAATAAATATCACGTTGGCGTTCAATTTCTTTTTTCAATTTTATTTGGCGAACATTAAACCGATTGAGAAGTTCAATATTCTTTGAGTGTTTTTTATAGCGATTACAAGTATCACATGGGAAAGCGTGCAGCTTATCCAGCATCGCTTTATTTTGATTGGCAAAAGCTAAGACATCATCTGACAAAGGTCTATTTTTAGCTTTTTCTTGCCGACATATTTTTTTAAAAGTAGTTCTATTTTGAACGTACAAATGTCTTAATTTATCATAATTAAGAAACTCAACATCAGACAAACCGAACTGACAAACAAAATCAAGTTGAGACTTTTGATTTTCGTTAAATTCATATTGTTTTAAAATAGGCCCCAGACGCGAACCAACCGAGAAATAACCAAAACTTTTAAGAATAAGTTCTTTAGCCTCATCAAGCGAAAAACGCTGCAACAGATTAAGTACCATAGAATAACTGGGGGAAAATCTACTTTCAAGAGGATTGGCATCACTAAGCACCAGCTCAGCTACTTCGACAGGGGATTCAAAAGGAGAACCCACAACCGTTACATAGCCAATCTCATCCATACCACGACGACCAGCTCTACCTGACATTTGTAAGAATTCACTTGCTGTGAGTTTCCGATGACCTGAATCAGTTCGTTTACTTATAGAACTAATTACCGTAGAACGAGCAGGCATATTAATTCCGGCAGCAAGGGTTTCCGTAGCGAATACCACTTTAATAAGTCCTTGTTGAAAAAGCCTTTCGACAAGAATTTTCCAGGCAGGTAAGAGACCTGCATGGTGAGATGCTACTCCTTGTAAAAGAAACTCAATATGCTTATTAGCATACAAATGTGGATTTTCAGCAATATATTCATCAACAAACTGTCTGATCTTAGCTTGCTCGATTGGAGAAACCAATCCTAAAGTAGCACATTTTTCCATTTGTTCGTCACACTTTTTTCTTGAAAAAGTGAAATAAATAGCAGGTAACATATCTTGAGCAGCAAGATTTCTAACAACATTTCTAGCCGGAGATTTTTGTTTATTTTTAGCGTGTTTTCCCCAAGCATGTTTTTCAGGTTTAATTTTTTTATTAAGCTGACCGCTTGGTGTAAATAAAGGGAGTAATTTATCCGGCTGCGAACTATCATAATAAAAAAATTTAAGCGGAACAGGTCTAAAGTCAGTGTTAATTAAAACCGTTTCAGAATGAACAGTATTAATCCAATCCGTAAGTTCTGCAGCATTTGCAACAGTAGCAGAAAGTGCAATAATTTGAACATTAGTAGGGCAATAAATAATACTTTCTTCCCACACCGTGCCTCTCTGCTCATCATTCATATAATGAACTTCATCCAGAACTACATATCTGACGTCCTTTAGATTATCAGCAACGGCACCAAAATTTGTTCCATAAAGCATATTTCTAAATACTTCAGTAGTCATAATAACAATTTGAGCATCACGGTTTACAGATGTATCGCCTGTAAGCAAACCAACTTTATCAGCTCCGTATTTTTCAACAAAATCATAGTATTTTTGATTTGAGAGTGCCTTCAAAGGCGTTGTATAAAAAATTCTTTTTTTAAATTCCAGTGCTTTATGAACCGCATGCTGCGCAATAACGGTTTTACCAGCACCAGTTGGTGCACATACGACAACACTCTTGCCGTCATTTATATAATCGCAAGCCTGCTTTTGAAAATCATCAAGTTCAAAAGGAAAATCATACATTGTAAGAATATTTTACCTAACTTTACTTAATCAGGTCAAATCCTGTGTACTTTCTTAACACTTCAGGAATAACAATGGAACCGTCAGACTGCTGATAATTTTCTACAATGGCAGCAAAAGTTCTGCCCACAGCCAAACCAGAACCGTTAATTGTATGAACAAACTGAATTTTACCCGTAGCTTTATCTCTATACCTAATATTAGCACGACGAGCTTGATAATCACCGTAATTTGAACAGCTTGAAATTTCTTTATAAGTGCCGTAAGAAGGCATCCAAACTTCCAAATCCCAACATTTATTAGCTGAAAATCCAATGTCAGCCGAACACAAAGCCTCACGGCGATAAGGAAGTTCAAGTAACTGTAGCATTTTTTCAGCATCCTGAGTCAGCTTTTCATGTTCTAAAGCACTTGTTTCAGGGGTGCACAGCTTAACCAACTCAACTTTGTTAAATTGATGGACACGAATAAGCCCGCGGGTATCTTTACCAGCAGAACCTGCTTCTCTCCTAAAACAAGGTGTATACGCAACAAAGTATTTGGGTAAAAGATCTTCAGACAAAATTTCGCCGGAATAAATATTGGTAACCGGAACTTCTGCGGTTGGTATAAGGTACAAGTCTTCATCAACACATTTATACATATCCTCAGCAAACTTGGGCAATTGTCCTGTACCTGTCATTGTTGCGGCATTTGCCATAAAAGGCGGTAATATTTCTTCATAACCTTGGCTTTCAGTATGATAATCAAGAAAAAAGTTAACTATTGCACGTTCTAATTTTGCACCTTGCCCCCTGTATAGAGTAAACCTGCTCTGAGAAAGTTTTACGCCTCTTTCGAAATCAACTAAATTTTTTTCTTCACAAATATCCCAATGGGCTTTAAACTCAAAATCAAAATTCCTGGGTTCACCCCATTTATAAACTTCAACGTTGTCATTTTCAGAAGTACCGATTGGCGTCGTTTCATCAGGAATATTCGGAATATGAAGCAACATTGACTTTTGTTTATCGTCTAAATCAGAAAGTTTTTCCTCCAATACTTTGATATCATCACCTAATTTACGAACTTCGTCCTGAATATTATCAGTGTTTTCACCTCTTTTTTTTAATTCACCAATTTTTTGTGACTCAGCTTTACGTTTTGAACGCAAATCATCAGCAAGAGTTTGGATTTTACGACGTTCAATATCGATTTCTATTACTTTGTCAATAGATAAATCAGGATTCCTCCGTTGAAGAAGTTCATTAATTTTTTCAGGATTTTCGCGTATTAATTTGATATCAAGCATTTTTAACCTCTTTCTTGTTATATGATAATTTTAATTTAAATATAAGTTATAATCAAGA
>CALUQI010000056.1 GCA_944322875.1 Candidatus Gastranaerophilales bacterium | reverse complement strand
TCTTAATGAAGATGATTTATTTATTAATACTAAATTTGAAAACCAGATAAAATATCTTGAAAAAACCGGTTATGATGGTGTTTATTCATCGACACAAGAAATAGATAAAGACGGTAATTTAAGAGAAATCCAACCAAATCTAGACAATTTTGAAAAACTATATAACACAGATAAACAAAAGCTTTTTTGGGCAATCTGTACGGCTCCGGCAGATATTTATCTACCAATGAGCCAATCATCAATGTTCAAATCTGCTGTTATTAAGGAACTGAACAAAATCAGATCTAAATTATTTTTAAACGATTGGCCAATTCTCATAAAAGCATTTGAAGAATATAACATTGGTTTTATGAACGAAATAACATTCCAACTGAGAGTTCACGAAGAGAGTGCTACAAAAAATGTCAACTGGAACAAAAGCATAACTCTGCAATCAATTGTTATGGCGGTGCCAGAAGAATACCAAGATGAAGTTTTTTCTAATTATTTTAATTATACAGGTACCGAATTTTTCAACATAAAAGATTATAAAAACGCATCCAGAATGTTATTAATATCATTGTTATTTAAGTTTAAAAAGGACAGATTAAAATTATTTAAGAAGAGTTTAAGGCGGTATATCAAACAAAAAATCAAATCACTATGGAGGCAAAACCAATGAGAATTGTTGTAACCGGAGCAAACGGATATATAGGAAGCCATCTCACAAAGACGTTGCTGGATATGAACTGTAGCGTAGTTGCTGTTGACATAACAACAAATCTAATCGATACAAGAGCAGAAATACGCAAAGATAATATTTATGACAAGGGAAAGAATTTTTACGAAGAATGGCAAAATCCAGACGTAGTAATACATTTAGCCTGTAAAGATGTACCGGTACACAACTCTTTATGGCATATAAACTCAATAAGCGACAATTTTTATTTTATAAAGAATCTTATTGACAACGGTTGCAAACACATAATAACGATAGGCTCAATGCACGATGTAGGATATTATGAAGGCGCCGTAAGCGAAAATGTTCCACCTAATCCAAGAACCTTTTACGGAATTTCAAAAGATACCCTAAGACGATTAATTGAGGTATACATTAGTGATAAAGAAGTTACCTACCAACACCTTAGATTTTTTTACACATACGGCGACGATGAACAAAGTTCAGGCTCAATATTTTCTAAAATACTGCAAATGGAAAAACAAGGGCAAACCACATTTCCTTTCACCGACGGGCAAAACGAATTTGATTATATCCACATAAATGAATTAACAAAACAAATTGCTGCCGTAGCATTTCAAACCGAGATATCAGGAATAATCAATTGTTGTTCAGGTAAACCGATAAAAATAAAAGATAAAGTCGAATCATTTATAAAAGAAAATAATTTAAAAATCAAACCGGCATATGGTCAATTTCCGTCTCGGCAATACGATTCACCTTGTATTTATGGAGACAACAAGAAAATAACAGAAATTTTGAAAACAAGTAATAAGGTAAATTTATGATAAAATTTTTAGATTTAGAAAAAATCAACAACAGATTTCGCAATGAAATTGATAAGAAGATAGCAGATATTTTAGACAAAGGCTGGTACTTACTCGGTGAAGAAAACACTAACTTCACAAAAAACTTTGCCGAATACTGTGGAACAAAACACTGCATAGGAGTAGCTAACGGACTTGATGCATTGAATATAATCATTAAAGCATACGGATTTAACCAAGGCGACGAGATTATAGTTCCGGCAAATACATACATTGCTTCAATACTTGCAATTACACAAAATGGTTGCACCCCGATACTTGTTGAACCTGATATCAAAACATATAACATAAATCCGGAGCTTATTGAAGAAAAAATAACTGAAAAAACCAAAGCTATAATGGTTGTTCATCTATACGGGCAAGCTGTGCAAATGGAAAAAATTTGGGAATTAGCAAAGAAATACAATCTAAAAATTATTGAAGATTCAGCACAAGCCCACGGTGCGATTTATCAGGGTAAAAGATGCGGGAATCTTGGAGATGCATCCGGATTCAGTTTTTATCCGGGGAAAAATTTAGGCTGTCTGGGAGACGGAGGATGTATTACCACCAATGATGATGAGTTAGCTGCAAAAATCAAGGCTATCAGAAATTACGGTTCTAATGTTAAATACCACAATATTTATAAAGGTGTTAATTCAAGATTAGATGAAATACAGGCAGCAGTTTTGGATACAAAATTGAAATACTTGGATAACGACAATACACGCAGACGAAAAATTGCAAAATATTACAGGGAAAACATTAAAAACGCGGCCGTAATTCTGCCTGAAACTTACGATGAAAATGCCCATGTATGGCATATATTTGCAATCAGGACAAAAGAGCGTGACAGATTACAAAATTATTTAAGAGAAAACGGAATAGAAACATTAATACACTATCCTATTCCGCCGCATAAACAGGAATGCTACAAGGAATGGAACCATTTACATTTTCCAATAACCGAAGAAATCCATAACACAATATTAAGCCTTCCTATTTCTCCAGTTATGACTGATGAAGAAGTTGAAAAAATTATAAAAATAATAAACACAAAAATGGAGTAATATATTGAAAACAGATAATATAATATTTTTTTATCCAAGTAAAACAATCGGCGGGGCAGAATTTCTTTTCGCGAGACTCGCTAATTTTTTGATGCAATCTTTGAATAAGAAAGTATTTTATATTGATTATCAAGATGGTTTTATTCGTAACAATGAAGAGTTTAAAAATATCAATTTCTTGGATTTTGATGATGAGCAAAAAGTTGATTTAAATATTGAAGGTACACTTATTACTCCAATTTCAAACATCTATAGAATAAAAGATTTTATTAATTTTGAAAATTTAGATATACATTTAATTTTTTGGACATTACATACCTACAATCTTATACATGTTATGCCAGATCCTAAAACATTAGAACAATTCTCTGCAAAAGCAAATAGATTTATCTTAAAAAATTTCTGTAAAAACAACTACAACGTCTTTAAAAATTTATTAAAACAATGTAATCAGTTTAATGGGATTTTTCATATGGATAGCACGACTTATTCATATAACAAATGTATATTCAAAGATGCTTTAACAGCAAAGTATTTACCGATAGCTTGTAAAACAAAAACATTATATGCTAAAAGTGGGAATGTGAATAATAATGAAATAAACATAGCAGTTTTAGGACGTTTGTGCCAAGAAAAGGTTATGCCTTTGTTAAACATAGCAAAATATTACGATAAATTTAAAACAAATAAAAAGAAACAACTACATATTATAGGTGACGGAGAATGCAGAAACCTAATAAAGGAAAGTAATTACAAAAGCATTAACATAATTTTCAAGAATACTCTTTTAGATAACACACTTGATGAATACTTGATAAATAACGTCGATATTTTATTTGCAATGGGAACAAGTTTAATTGAAGGTGCTGCATTAAAGCTGCCTGTTGTCCCAATTCCATATTCTTACAAAAAATTTGATTTGGACAAGTTTCACTTTCTTTTTGAATCTCCCAGAAACACTCTTGGGACTTCTTTGTCTGAATACAAGAAAATTGCATCTTACAAATTAAAAGATATACTTGAGCTAATATATAAACAAAATAAAAAATCAGAAATTGGTACAATGTGTTATGAATATTTTAAACAGAATCATTCCTTAGAATCTATAGCGAATGAATTGTTAATAATAATTGAAAATAATTCTCTATCTGTTAATAAATACAACATCATAAAAGACAAAATAGGCATTTTAAAGGAAAACAAAAATCTAATATTCAAAATAATAAAAAAATGGAGCAAACATCGTGAAAAATGATTATATACTAATAATAGGTCAAGTTCCTTACCAAACGAATGAAAAAGATGGGATGGTTCAAAGGGAATTAGCCATTGATAATTTGATATGTGATTATAAACGAATCTACATAGAAAATATTGTTCCTGATTTTTATTTTTTAAAGTTTCCTAAAAAGTATTTTAAGAACAAGGTTTACAATTATAAAAATAAACTTAAACAATTAAAAACTAACAAAGTAAAACTTTTACCATATATAAATAAAAAACGGTTATTCGAATTATGTAAAAATGCGAAGATGATATACATACACAGCATATATTCAATTAATAAGTTAAACCAAGACAATATCCTAACAAAATTTAAAGATAAAATAATTATAGATATCCACGGTTGTGCAGTAGAAGAATTAGGGCTATATAATATTGATCAAAGCATGATAAATAAGTTTCAACAAATAGAAGCCGAGTACTTCAACTCAGTTAATACTCTTATTGCTGTTACACAGAATATGATAGATTTTTACAAAAGGAAATATCCTGACATAAAGACAAATTTTATATTATTGCCGATATTTAACAAAAACAATTACAGAAAAGAAAGTTCAAACAAAAAATTAAATATTATATACTCAGGCGGCACGCAAAAGTGGCAAAATATTGATCTTATGATTCAGGCAATAAAATCACTACATTCAAGTTACGAAATAACAATATGCACACCGGATGTAGAAATTTTCAAACAAGAACTGAGAGAACATATTGAAACAATAACGATAAAGAATGTGCCTTCAAACGAATTATACAAAGAATATCAAAGAGCAGATCTCGGGTTTGTATTACGGGATAATATTGATGTAAACAGAGTTGCCTGTCCGACGAAGTTAATCGATTATATCCAATTCGGTATTATTCCAATAATAAAACATCCAGAAATTGGAGATTTTGAAGATCTTGGATATAAATACATAAGCTTAGATGACATCTTGCATAAAAAACTCCCTGTCAAGGAACAACTTAAATATATGCGAGAAAACAATTATAAAGTAATTGAAAAATTGAATAATCAACACTATTATGGAATAGAAAGCCTAAAAAACTTATTAAAAAGGAGTTAAAAAATGCCATTTGAATTTGAACCGCAAAAAATAAAGGAAGTAATTTTAGTAAAGCCGAAGGTATTCGGCGACAACCGCGGATTTTTTATGGAAAGCTACAAAAAATCCGACTTTACAGCCAACGGAATTGATGTTGAATTTAATCAGGACAACCATTCAAAATCCACCGCACATGTTTTAAGAGGCTTGCATTATCAGGCGAAACCTTTCGGGCAGGCCAAATTAGTCAGATGTTCCCGAGGACGGATTTATGATGTTGCGGTTGATATCCGCCCCAATTCTCCGACTTTCGGTCAATACGTAAAGGTTGAGTTGTCCGAAGATAACAAATATATGCTTTTTATTCCGGAAGGTTTTGCACACGGATTTGTTGTACTATCAGAAGAGGCTGAACTTCTTTATAAAGCAAGCGGCGAATATAACGCAGCAGCCGACAGAGGTATTCTATGGAATGATAAAGAAATAAATATAGATTGGGGAATTGACTTTGAACCTATTTTGAGCGATAAAGATAAAAAGCAGCCAAAACTTAAAGAAATAAATAAAGGAGAACTGGAATGAGATTATTGGTAACCGGTGGGGCAGGATTTATAGGCAGCTGTTTTATAAGGCATATTCTGGGGAAACATCCTGATTATCATGTTATAAACCTTGATGCTCTTACTTACGCCGGAAATATTGAAAACTTAAATGACGTAGAAGATCACCCGAATTACAAATTTGTTCACGGAAACATCTGTGACAAAAGACTTGTGCGCGATTTAATTTCGGAATGCGATTGTGTTGTAAACTTTGCAGCAGAATCACATGTAGATCGTTCCATAACGGGTCCCGAAATATTTATAGAAACAAATGTTCAAGGAACTCTAAATCTTTTACAGGCATCAAAAGAAATTGGAGTAGAGAGATTTTTACAAGTTTCAACAGACGAGGTATACGGGACGTTAGGCAAAACTGGATATTTTACGGAAACAACACCTTTAGCTCCAAACAGTCCGTATTCAGCATCAAAAGCAAGTGCTGACATGCTTGTAAGAGCTTATTATGAAACATACAAAATGCCTGTTTTAAATACAAGATGTTCCAACAATTATGGACCATATCAATATCCGGAAAAATTAATCCCATTTTTCATATCACAACTTTTAAAAGGCGAAAAAGTCCCGGTATATGGTGATGGTATGAATATTCGTGACTGGTTATACGTTTATGATCATTGCGAAGCAATTGACGTTGTACTTCACAAAGGCAGAGTTGGCGAAGTATACAACATCGGGGGTCATAACGAAAAAACCAATTTAGAAATCACGCATTTAATACTTGAAGTTATGGGAAAAGATGAAAGTTCAATCAAGTATGTCGAAGACCGCCTCGGCCACGACAGACGTTATGCAATATGTAATGATAAAATTCAATCGGAATTAGGCTGGAAACCTTCTTTAACTTTCGAACAGGGTATCAAACTTACTATTGAATGGTATCTTAACAATCAAGATTGGATAAGACAAATAGAAAATAAAAGAATAGAAGTAGGAATTTAAATGTTCTTATCAAAAATATTTAGAAGGAATAAAACTAAAGATCACTCAAAAACCGTATCAAAATATCTAAAAGGTTTACGTGGAATAGAAATAGGCGGAGCCGCACATAATGATTTCGGGCTTGATGCTTTAAACATAGACTTAAAAGATAACACAAACCCACAAGATGCTTATTATCAGGAACAAATTAGATGCGGCGCAACTAAACCAAAGAAGGTTGATATAATAGCTTCGGGCGATAATTTACCTTTTACGGATAATAGTGTTGATTTTGTTTTTTCTTCTTATGTATTAGAACATTTTTTTGATCCGATAAAAGCAATAAAAGAATGGCTTCGGGTTACCAAACAGGGTGGATATGTTGTTATGATTGTACCTCATAAAGACCGTACAACCGAGAAAGACAAACCAAGAACAACATTGCAAGAACTGATTGACAGACACGAAGGGCGGATTATTAACCATCATATAGGAGACAATCATTTTTCTTGCTGGATTACAGAAGATATTATTGAATTATGTAACTATATGAAACTGAATATCATCGAATATTTAGATATTGACGATGCTGTAGGCAACGGTTTTTTAGTAGTAATAAGGAAAGATTAGAATGAAAGTTATAGTGACAGGTGCAAAAGGAATGTTAGGGCAGGATTTATGTCCTATATTGGAAGATGCAGGTTGTTTTGTAATTGAAACAGACGTTAATACTTTAGACATAACAAATCAGGATATGACAAATTCAATAATTGACTCAGAACATCCTGATTTAGTCATACACTGTGCAGCATACACAAATGTGGACAAAGCAGAAGAAGATATCGACACAGCCGAGAAAATCAACGTATTAGGTACAGAAAATATTGCAAAGATATGCGGACAGCTTGAAATTCCGCTAGTATATATATCAACAGATTATGTATTTGACGGAAACAGCCAAAGCCCATACAAAACAACAGACAAACCAAATCCTATAAACAATTATGGTTTAACAAAACTGCGCGGAGAAGAAGCTGTAAAAAAATATTGTACCAAATACTATATAGCAAGAACAAGTTGGCTATATGGAATTCATGGAAAAAACTTTGTAGAAACAATGCTTTCACTAAAGGATAAACCTGAGATAAAAGTTGTTGATGACCAAATAGGTTGTCCAACTTGGACCATTGAGCTTGCAAACGGCATTTTAAAACTTTTACAAAAGCCATACGGAACATATCACATATGCGGTTCAGGCAGTACAAGCTGGTACAATTTTGCAAAAGAAATATTCAAACAAAGTAATCTGCAAGTTAACTTAAAACCTTGTGCCACATCGGAATTTCCACGTGTAGCCAAAAGACCATCCTATAGTGTAATGGACAATAATGGCTTATGTAGAAATTGGGAAACAGCATTACACGATTACCTGCAACTAAGAATGGAGGAAACTTTATAATGAAAGGTATAATTCTGGCTGGCGGAAGCGGAACAAGACTTTGGCCGAGTACAATTACTGTATCAAAACAATTACTACCGGTTTATGATAAACCAATGGTGTATCATCCCATATCTGTACTAATGCTTGCAGGAATAAAAGATATTTTAATTATATCTACCCCACACGATTTACCCAACTTCAAAAAACTTCTGGGTGATGGTTCTCAATTCGGCGTAAATTTTTCATACAAAGAGCAGCCAAGTCCTGATGGATTAGCACAAGCATTCATACTTGGAGAAGATTTCATAGGGTCAGACTGTGCGACGCTTATATTAGGTGATAATATCTTTTATGGTCCGGGATTTTCCGGAACATTGAAACAAACAGTCAAATCAATTGAGGCAAATGGTGGTGCTACGGTTTTCGGTTATCCGGTAAAGGATCCTCAAAGATTTGGTGTTGTCGAATTTGATAAAAACGGTAAAGCTATATCCATTGAAGAAAAACCTAAAAATCCAAAATCTTTTTATGCAGTAACTGGATTATATTTTTATGACAATAATGTTGTAAAATTTGCAAAAAATCTAAAACCTTCCGCAAGAGGAGAATTGGAAATAACTGATCTTAATAAAATATACCTTAACAATAACAATTTATCGGTAGAACTTTTGGGGCGCGGTTTTGCGTGGTTGGACACAGGAACACATGCATCTCTCTTAAGAGCAAGTCAATACATACAAACTATTGAAGAAAACCAAGGTATAAAAATAGCTTGTCTTGAAGAAGTAGCTTACAGAATGGGTTTCATCTCGCGTGAAAAAATTCTTGAACAGATTACAGGTTTCAAAAATAACGAATATTATGACTATGTCAGAAGAATTATCAGATATTAAGTATTTCTTTTAGCTTTTGCAAAATAGGATTTTGCGATTTTTTCTCTTCAGGAAAATACATAAATACACTGGGAGTATTTTTGTAATCAAGTTGTTTTTTCATTTTTATATATTTATCAATTTTTTTTAACATTTTTTTATCACTACAGGTAAACCCGTACTTACGATAGAATATATGTGGAGGATTATGCGGATCAAATGCTGTATTTGATGCTTTCAACATTAATTTACCGTTACACCCTTGTTTATTACTCAGGTTTACAGCGAAATCCAGAAATTTTGTTCCAAAATGCATTCGTTTTTGGAATATGAATAATTTATCTATATAAAACAAGTTATTGCCATTTAATGAAATCGGCCCTGCTTCCATAAAACCCAAAACCTTGCCATTATTCCGATCAAACATCTTGTAATAACATGAACCCTCAGGATGATATATAAGTTGATTTGGAATATTTTTAAAAGGTAAAGTTTTTATAACAGAAAATTGCATACTGAATAAAACAACCTAAAAACTTTTTTTGTCATTTGTAAATTGTATTTAGAATGTAATTAAACTATTCTATGTAAATTTTTAAAATAATTATTAATAGCAAATACATTAAAACTTTTGATATATCAAGCCCGTTTACTTTTTTTATTTTGCAAAAACACAATAAGTTTATTGTAAAAGAACACATGGTTTGATTATTTGTTACAGATGGTTTGATTATTTTTGGCAACTTGAAGTCTAAATTTTTTCAAAATTTTTGTCATTTTATCTTTTACAAATTTTCATCAAATTAAAGTATAAAATTTTTGGAACCTTATGCTATTCTTATTTTCAAGTTGTAGGAGGTATAATGGAAAAAATCCTTGAATTTGAAGAGATTATTTCTGAAACTAACAGTGATCAAAGAAATATATTGCTTGGAAATGGTTTTAGCAGGGCTTTTGAAGAAGAGAGATTTAATTATTCAAGTCTGTTAGATTCTCCTAGTATTCCTTTTTATATAAAAAGAATTTTTAAAACATTTAATACCTATGACTTTGAAGTGATTATAAAAAAGTTAGAAAGTTCAGCACAGCTATTAAAAGCCTATGATCGTAGATTAACTACAAGTGATAGATTATACCAAGAAGCTATTAATTTACGAGAAGAATTAATCAATCGTATATTAGAGATTCATCCTTTATCACAAAATGATATTGAAAAAGATAGAATGTTTAAAACTTTAGTTTTTCTTTCAAATTTTCATAAAATCTTTACGTTAAATTATGATTGCCTTTTATACTGGGTTTTGCTTAATAGAGAAGATTTTTTGAAAAAATACTCTAATATAGAAATTTTTAAAATGGATGATGGGTTTAGACCATACTACAATGAACTTGCTTGGAAACAAAAAGAAAAACAGAATGTTTTTTATTTACATGGTGCATTACATATTTATAAAAAGGCTTATGGTTTAATATGTAAACCTCATAATGATGGAAGATATCTAATGGATATTATAAAAGAGAATATATATAACAATAAATATCCTTTAATAGTAACGGAAGGAAGTAGCAAAAATAAATTAAACAAAATTCTAAAAGAAAACAATGATTATCTTTCATATTGTTATTCGAAGCTAAATGAAATTAAGGGTGTTTTATTTATTCATGGACATTCTCTTGATAAAAAAGACAAACATATCTTTGATGCTATAAGTAAAAATTTAAAAATAAAAAGAGTATATATAAGCCTATGTTCTAAAGAAGAATATCAAGATAAACGTGAAAAAGCTGATACGTTCTTTGCTAAGAGAGAACGTGAAAAAACATTAGATGTAAATTTCTATGATGCAGATAATATCGATATATGGTGATGTGGCTCATTACTTTGTAAAAAATAATTAATAATAAAGAATATATTTAAAGAATTGGCTTTGATGCTCCGTTAAAGAATACGGATAATTATCGAGGAGCTACAAAGAGCTATGGAAAAAAACCTGAGTATTCAGGAAATAAAACTGTTGGCGGAATTTAAAACCAACAATAAGAATATATCCGAGCAGGAGGCAATAGATATTCTAAACTCTGTTCTTCCCGATTTCGGCAAGCTGCAAAGCTGTAATTCCTGGACAGTGCAGTCTGCTAATCCATCGGCATTCGGCTCTAACAATCTCATTTCGGGAATTAAAGAGTGTGAACAGATTCCCGATTCAACCGTTTTTAATAATCTCATCAGCAAAATCGGATATGCTAAGAAGACAGCAAAACCGGAGAAAAAGCCTGTGTATGTTGCTCCGATTGAGCCTTCCGGCGAGGATATAGAACTTCTTGCAGTAGATTATTTGAATTCCGATTTAGAAAAAGCTCAAGCTCTAGTAAAAACTCAAAAAAACAGTGAAGGCGTAGTAAGTAAACTTTTTAACAGCGGAAAAGAATTGTTTAATACAGAATTTGCATCAAGCAATGTCGAAAGAATTTTAGCTGTCGAACAGCTTGGTAACAGTATGCTTGCAATGGCAACTGGGGATGCACTTTCCGTAAAACAGTATCTTGAAACAAAACTGAATCTTGCAGTCAAACTTCTGCCGGAAGCAGAAAATGCGGAAGAAGTCAGACTTAT
>CALUQI010000055.1 GCA_944322875.1 Candidatus Gastranaerophilales bacterium | reverse complement strand
ATATAAATATTATTCCGATAACCCTCACAACAGGCTCTGCACCCCGCATAAGCTTCGGGTCGAGAGATTGCAATTCCCCGTGGAGCACGGCTTAATATTAATTATAACATAAATATTTTAATCTATCAATTTTGTGCATAGTGTCGGGGTATTATTGTAAAAGTAAGGTAATTTAGTAGCCTTAGTTGTCCAGGCTGTCCAAAGAACTCCCTTGGGAAATTTGGCTAATCTATTTTCAAGATTTGAACTTGATTCCGTTTTTGAAATTCTTAAATTGCTTATTTTTGATAAATCTCTAAGCGCTACAATCACAGGTTTTCCTGTATTTTTATAATATTCCAGTGCTGAATCTATCGCGCGATGTACCTCTTTTATTCTGTTTCTTTTCGTGGGATTTAATATGTGTATGGTTTTTATTCCTAGATTTTGAGCATGTTCAAGAAATGCATTTGAAATTTCTTCTACTTTTTGTCCATCTTTGTCAGCTATTATGAGTCCTGTTTTAAATTGATTGCGCAATACACTTTTTTCTCCCATTAACAATGATTTCATCGGATACAAGATCGTTGATTTAAGTTGATTAATTGTTCGAGTATATCCGTTGATCTTGTTAAGTCCTACATTTTGGCCAGCTATTTCTACTATATTTTTAGGTAACGTGTTTCTGCCTGTAAATTTTTTTACACAAGCGAGTGCAGTTATTAGTGCTAATATCCCTGCTAAATAATTATATTTATTTTCTTTTAATATTTGATTTGGTTTGTAATTATTATTTTTTGTATACCAAAATGGATTTTCAAGCTGATTATTATCAGGTTGAATTATTTTTTTTTGAAAACTAGTATTACCAACAATTCTATTTATTTTCATATTCATATTTTAAGGTGTTAAAATATATTTTTTGCTACTATGTGAAGTTTTATAAAGATTAATAAATATATTTAGCTATCCTGTCTGATGCAAATGCAGGTAAGAGTGTTTAATCTGTACTGGGAGGTAAAAAATGACAAAACGATTGGAAATGTACAAATGTGATATTTGTGGAAACTTGATAGAAGTTATTTTGGAAGGTCCCGGAGAACTTGTTTGCTGTGGTCAACCTATGAGTCATCTTCATGCCAAAAAAAATGATATAGGTTTGGAAAAACACATACCTGTTTTTGAAAAAATGGGTGAACATAGTCTGAAAATAAGAGTAGGAAGCCAACCTCATCCAATGACAGATGAGCACTATATCATGTTTATAGAAACAATTTCAAAAGACGGACGAGAATCACATCTTAAGTATCTCTATCCGTCCGAGCTTCCGGAAATGATTATAGATACGTCATCAGATAAACTTCTGGCTAGAGAATATTGTAATTTACACGATTTATGGGAGGGTATTAATGATTAATAATAATGTTAAAGAAATTCTTAACGAACAGATAAATAAAGAGTTTTACTCTGCATACTTATATCTGGCAATGTCTGCACATTTTGAGAATATGGGATTATATGGTTTTGCTAACTGGACAAAAACCCAAGCACGCGAAGAAGTTGATCATGGTATGATTATATTTGAGTATATGAACGAAAGAAATACACCTGTTTCATTAAAACAAATTAACGCACCTGATACTGATTTTAGTTCTCCAATGCAAGTTTTTGGGAAGATACTTGAACACGAAAGACATGTTACTTCTTCAATAGAATCAATTGCTCATTTGACAATGGATGAATGCGATTTAGCTACAAGAAATTTCATCAACTGGTACCTTAAAGAACAAGTCGAAGAAGAAAAAAATGCTTCTGATGTAATTGCTAAATTAAAATTATTCGGCGATGAAAATGCATCTTTATATCTTTTAGACAAAGAATTGTCTAAAAGAGAATATAAAAAACACGAATATAACTAAATTATTTCTATTTTGTAAAGAATTTGTCCAAAAAGAATTAATACAGTAATATAGTGTTATGGGTATGATTGTAGTAGTCGATGATGAGAAAATAGTTACTTCGGCCTTTAAGACACTGTTTAAGATAGAAGGTTTATCTGACGGGTACTTTTTTAACGACCCGAAAGAGGCTTTAAAATTTATCAAATCACAAACTCCTGACTTGATCATTTCTGACTTTAAAAAGCCAAAAATGAATGGTTTGGAGTTTTTGACTGCTGCAAAAAAATTACATCCCGATACCAGTATGATTTTATTAACAGGTTATGCAGATAAAGAAAATGCAATTCGTGCAATAAACGAAATAGGACTCTATAAATATATTGAAAAACCATGGGATAATGATGATTTAATTTTAAATATAAAAAATGGTATTGAGAGAAGTCATCTTCTTAAGAAGTTAGATGCCAAAATAAATGAATTAGAGATTACCAATAAGAAGCTTGAAGATTATACTAAAAATCTGGAAAAAATAGTAGATGACAGAACATCTGAACTCAAAACCGCAAATAATAAATTAAGCAGCATAATTTCAAGTTGTGCAGATGGAATAGTTATAGTAGATAAACACGGAGTAATAGAACAAGTTAATCCGGCTTGTGAAAATATGACCGGACTTTCAGCTACTGCTTTATGTCATATGAATTTACAAGAAATAGTGTTTTCAGATAAATATGATTTTAACGTTTTAAAAAGAAAGAATTCTATTTTAGGTTTAGGTAATGATAAAAATGAAGTTCTTATCAGAGATTGTTATATAAAAAATACGTTGAGCGGGAAAAATATTCCGGTAGAAATAAATTTTGCCTCAATTCAAGCCCAATCAAAAGAAAGTTATGTTGGTATTATAAGGGATGTAACCATTCAAAAAGATGCAGAGCGATTGAGGGATGATTTTATCGCTACTTTGACTCATGACTTGCGTACACCATTGCTTGCCGCCATACAAACTCTAAAATTTTTCTTAGATGGTTCTTTAGGAGCTTTAGAGGAGCGTCAATGTGTTCTTTTATCAACCATGCTTCAAAGTAATGAGGATCTTTTGGGATTGGTCAATGCTTTGCTTGAAGTATATAAATTTGAAAGTGGAAAACTGACACTTTGTAAAACTGAATTTTCTATTAAGGATTTGATTAATCAGTGTTATGAAGAACTAAAGCCGTTAGCAGAAAAGAAAGATATAAAATTTATTTTGCATAATGATATTTCAGATAATACTTTGATTAATGCGGATAAATCTGAAATAAAGAGAGTAATTATCAATTTATGCGGAAATGCAGTAAATTATACAAATAAATCCGGCAAAATAGAAATATTTTCTAAAATACATGAAAATGGAGATTTTATTTTCTCGGTTTCAGATAATGGAAATGGTATTCCGAAGGAAGATATTCCCCATTTATTTATGCGTTTTTCACAAGGGACGAGTAAGAAACGTTCAACCGGTACCGGTTTAGGTTTGTATTTATCAAGGCAAATTGTAGAAGCACATAATGGGAAAATTTGGCTTGAAAGTAAATTAAACAGCGGTAGTGAATTCAGTTTTTTACTGCCGGAAGTTGTACAAGCGGGTGTTTACAAAAAAGAAAGACAGGCTGTCAATGGCTAAATTAAGAGTACTAATTGTAGAAGATCATGATATGGCTCGTATGGGTTTATCGGTAATATTATCTAAGAATCCTGCAATCGAGATTGCAGGTATGTGTTCGGATGGTGAAGATGGTGTTGAAAAAGCACTCTCTCTTAAACCTGATTTAGTGATTATGGATATCGGTCTTCCGACTATTGACGGGATTGAGGCAACAAGAAAAATAAAATCAGCAAATTCTGCAATAAAAGTGTTAATGTATACTTCACGGGAAGATGAAGACGATATTTTTGATTCATTTAAAGCAGGAGCAGATGGCTATATAACAAAGGGAGCTACTTCAGAGCAAACTGTAGCAGCGGTAACTGCAGTTTCTGAAGGGGCAGGTTGGCTGGATCCTGCAATTGCAAAAGTTGTACTTACAAATATTCGTAAAAGTTCAGATTCTAACAAAAAGCGCGGTGAAATTAATTATAAATTAGGCAAAAATTTATATGGACTGACCGAACGTGAGATGGAAGTTTTAGCTTTAATTGTAGACGGAATGAGTAATCCTCAAATTTCTGAAAAACTTGTAATTACCCTTTCTACCACCAAGACTCACGTACATAGTATATTACAAAAGCTATATGCAGAAAGTCGTTCCAAAGCCGTTGCTACTGCCATGAAAGAGGGTTTGGTTTGATTTGAATAAACTATTGATATTAATTATAGTATCTTCTATTTCATTACCTGCACTTGCATTTGAGCTTATTCATAAAGATGCAAGACAAAAGGAAGCTGAATATATTCATAAAATTCTCAAAGAAGAAGAAAAAGAAAAATATGAACGTAAAATGCTTGACTATAACCCTTCAGGCTACATGACAACTGAGGAATATGAATCTCTTTCAAGATATAAAGATAAATCAACAGAAAATTATGAAATTCCTAATCAGGTAAGAAACTCTGATATGAAATATGTTCCAAAACCAACGTATAGCATAACAAGGTATAATGAACCTCCAGGTAGTGCGGAGCTAAACATTTCTAAAAAATTATATAAATTAGGGCAATACAATGGTCAAGGTATTACAGCACCTGATTTTAGTATAATGGTTTATCCGGTTGTTTATTATTACCCCAATAGTGCATCAACTGCATCTGATTTGTTTGTCATACCGCTTGAAAATGATGGAACTCCATTGCATAAAATTATGCGTGCTAATATTGCAAAGAGATTACCAGAACCGATTTATTCAACTGAAAAATCCATTGACAATTTATCTGCATTTAGATCGCTTACTCCGGTTGACTTTTCAGCTGATAGTACCAAGCTTTTGTTCAAAGAAAAAATTGGTAGTTCTTACGATGGGATTTGGAAAACGAATGCTATTGTTTATGACTTTGATACTAGAAATTCATATAATCTTGTTGAGCTAAGAGATGCAATCATATATTATTGGAAAGAACATAAAAATATCAATTTGGATGATTTACGTTGGGATATTTATCCTTTAGGTTTTTTAAAATCCGAGCCAAACAGAATTGCTGCTTGTGCGTATGCTTATACCGGAAACTTACCGATTTTTTTAGGAGTTTGGAGTATAGACGTGCACGGTGAACAATCAAGGCTAATCTCTTTTGACCTAGACAGTGTTGAACTTAGTTTAAATGGTTACAAAATTGTCCAAGATGGTGTTGTAAAGCCTGTTGTTATTGAAAATGAAGAAAAAGCACAAAAATATCAAGAAAAACTTGATATGAAAAATTCTAAAGCCAAACAAAAAGCTCATTTTAAAAACATGAAGCGTGAGTATAAAGCAAAAATTAAAGAAATGAATGATGAATTCAACGCTGCAAAAAAAGATTTTAATATGTACCAAAGTATTTCTGGCTCAACTGTTTTAAATGAGATTCCTGCAAAATATAAAGAATTGCAAATTAAAAAGTTAAACAAAGAAATAAAAAAGTACGAAAAGCTTATTGAAAAAGATATAAAATATATAAATAATTTGAACAAAAAATTGGAGAAAAAGTAATTATTCAATACTTATTAGGATTTGTTTTTCTTTACGACTCATATGTTTTATACGGTATTCTTCTTTTTGTGCCTCAATTTTACTGTCAAATTCTTTTTGCCAAACAATTTTTACAGGTTTATTAGCACGAGTGTACTTTGCTCCATTACCTTCTAGGTGCTTTTGAAAGCGTTTGGCAACATTGTCGGTATATCCACAATACAAAGTATTATTTTGTGTAAGCAGCAGGTATACGTAAAATTTTTTAACCATACATTTCATGTAATAAAAAAGAACGGCAAAAACAACCGCTCTTTAATGTATTTTTATATACGCATATATTTATTAACAAACCGACGAAAATCCGCCGCAAGATCCTGAACTGCAGGCTCCTGAAGAAAATCCGCCACCGGAAAAACCTCCGCCAAAACTTCCGATAGAAGCTACCGCACTTGAAAAATTACTTAAAAAACCTCCATCTGATGTTGAATCTGTACTTTGATAAGATGAGTACATAGCATAATCTACTGTAAACGGATTGTTTGATATAAATTCATCATATTGGCCCATTGTCAGTAATCCGTCTGCATATAACATAGCTAATGAACCTGCAGTTTCTACAACTTCTGCTGGTCGTGGTGCTTCTGCTACGTATCCTCGTTCCTTGTTTGAAGGTTGTGATAATGTAATCATCTGGTCTCCGCTCGTGTTACATATATATAAAGTTTTATATTTTCACTTGATTTCAATATGACTTTTTTTTGTAACATAAGTTAATAAAAAAATATGTCTGCTATTTTAGTTAAAATGAATCTATCGATTGATGCTATATTTGATACATGGAATTATTATATATAGTGTAAAACAGACTAGGGGATAGTTGTGAAAAAAATATTTATTTTATTTACATTGTTATTTATTGGTTTATCGGTGCATGCTGCTGAAAACTATTTGCACACAATAATTTTGGAAGGTACTGATGATGGTTATAATGTAATTCTTAAAACTGATTACATGCCTCAAGTAAAAAAAACTTTTAAGGGAAATGATAGTTTGATACTTGATGTAAAAGGGATTACTGTATCATCTTCAGTTAATGCAATATACAAAAGTTCAGCCAGCATAAATAGCCTTGTTATAGAAAATGTAGCAAATGATGAAGTCAAAATATATATTGATGCAAAAGACATCTCTAAATCCACTTTAATGGCGAAAACACCGGATAATGATCCGGTAATTCTTAGTGAACGTTTTCCTTCAGAAAAAGTTTTTTGGACACTGGCTGTATTTATAATTTTGGCATTTGCAATAAAATCTGCCAAGGCGATTACTGAATATGAAAATTCTATAGTTATAAAAAAAGACATTAAGGACAGAGAAATTGAATTATATAAAAACTTTCAAAAAGAGCTTGCTAATATGCCTAAAATAAATTGCAAGATAAAGAATGCTTATGCATCAAATTTTATGCCACGCTCCAGAAGAAACTATAAAGAGCTAGCTCGTAGGTAGCTTATTTTTTGAAATAATTTCTTATAATATGTTCTATTTTTTGGGATGCTTTACCATCTCCATAAGGGTTAAGAGCAGTCAACCTTGTTTTTTGTTTATCTTGTGAAAGAATCTCTTCGCACGAATCAATTATCATATTGTATTCTGCACCTACAAGTTTTGAAACACCTGCATCAATTCCTTCTTGACGTTCAGTCTCATATCTCATTACTAGTACAGGGCAACCAAATGAGGGTGCTTCTTCTTGTATACCGCCTGAATCCGTTAGGACTAGCTTAGCATTTTTCATGAGAAATACCAAATAGGGATAATCCAAGGGTTTCATTAGCTTTATACAATCATACTTAGATAATCTATTGTATATTTTGTCATGGACATTTGGATTTGGATGTACGGGAATAACGAAAGTATGATCCGAATATTTATTTGCCAGATACTCGATAGCATCAATAATTTTATCAATACGAGTTCCGTGATTTTCACGCCTGTGAGCTGTTATCAAAACAAGTTTGTCATCAATTTTTATACCATTATCTAAAAAGAATTTTCCGCAATTTGATACAGTGCTATCTGACAGGCAAAATAGTGCATCTATAACGGTATTACCCGTAACAAAAATTTTTTCTGAGGATATATTTTCATTAAGTAAAGCTTGTTTATTTTTTTCTGTAGGCGCAAAATTTAAATCAGCAACTCTCGAAGCCATTTGCCGCATTATTTCTTCCGGAAAAGGCTCATAAATATCATAAGAACGCAAACCGGCCTCAACATGGAATACAGGTATTTTTCTGTAAAAACTAGCCAATGCAGCACATAAAACCGTCATTGTGTCACCTTGAATGATTGTAGCATCTATGGTATTCTCTGCATAAACTTTTTCAAGAGACATGAGTATTCTGCTTTGTACCTCTATTAATGATTGATTTTCACGCATACAGTCTAAATTGATGTCTGCTTTTAAATTAAAATAAGTTAGAGTTTGATTAGACAGTTCTTTTTGTTGTTCAGTATTGCATACAATAACATTATAGTCGTCCTTGTATTTTTTAAGCTCTAAAATTAACGGTGCAAGTTTAATAACTTCCGGTCTTGTACCAAATACTACCAATATATTTTTCATAATTTGAGTTTAGTATAAATTTTTATCAGATGCAAGGAAATTTATAAATTCAACCTAAAAATCGTAATGTAAGGTAATTGAGTTTAATGATAATGCAAAGTATTTTGTACAGAGGAGGAATAAAATGATAGAAGTTTTTATTATGGAGACTTGCCCTTATTGTAAAAAAGTAGTTGATTATTTGAAAGAAAACTCCATCAAACATATTGAAAAGGAAATATCTATACCTGATAACTTAAATAAGTTAATTAGTCTTGGCGGCAAGGATCAAGTCCCATTTTTATATAATCCTCAGGATGGTACAAAATTGTATGAATCAGATTTGATTATAAATTATTTAAAAAACAGAAAAGGATAATATGTATTACAGAACAAGTATAAATGAATATAACGAATGCAGCGGGCGGGGAATGTGTTCTATTGCTCCAAATATATCATCTTTTCAAGAAGTTATGATGACTATTTTACGTGTAACAGCTTATTACATTATAAAACTTGAAACATTAGGAATAAATTGTTCAAATGATAAAGATAAAATCATTTATTCATTATCAAATTTAATTTCAAATACAATTTACAGTGATGAACAGTTACTTGAATTAATAGTTACTAATTACAACAATTTGATAAGATTAAAAAGAAAATATACATCAAAAAGCAAATCAAACGGATTTGAGACAAGATATATCAAATTACCTCTCAAATTAACTGAAAATATGGGACTGTCCGACATATTAAGCACAGGCGAACGAATTCTTTATGCTAAAAACAATAAAATGAGCAACATGCAAAAATGTTATAGCGAAATATTATTTGTAGTTATAAAAAGTGTAGCTCTAAGTATTGTAAAGCTTTCTGACTATGATACAGAAATAGAAACAGCTAAAGATATATTAATAAATTCATTAAATATATTTAATTCAGGTAGAAACACTTTGTCCAAACTCAAAAAACACATAACCGAACTTACATCAGAGGATTTAAAATTATGGATATCACGTAAAAAAGCTCAACAAAGCACTTATGGCAAAATTTCAGAAACTAAAGTATCACTTTCTACAAAACCAGGTAAAGCAATTCTTGTTTCCGGTTCTAGTCTGAAGGATTTATATAAATTGCTTATAAACACAGAAAATGAAAATATAGACGTTTATACACATGGTGATCTCATTATAGCGCACTCATTTGAAAAATTTAAAAAATTTAGGCATTTAAAAGGTAATTTTGGTTCATCTAATGAAAGTTGCATCATAGATTTTGCTACATTTCCTGGTCCTATTTTACTTACACGGCATTCTGCCCAAAATCTGGAATACTTAATCAGAGGCAGGATATACACAACTGAACTAATTGCTCCAAAAGGTGTCACTCTAATTAATAGGAATGACTTTTCACCTTTAATAAAAGCAGCGTATAATTCTAAAGGATTTACACACGGAAAGGTCTTACCGCCAATTACAATTGGATATAATACATCTGAAATTGAAAATAAATTTGAACAATTACGCATTAATATTTCTACCAAAAAGATTAAACATTTACTTTTGTTGGGTATGTCAAACTATTCATCAGAACAAGCACAATATTTTAATGAATTACTCGAGAATATAACTGATGAAGTATTTGTAATAAGTTTTTCATTTGGTAATAATTTAAAGAATATTATGCACTTGGATATAGCCAATAATTTTCCACAACAACTTGCTATATTAGAAATGTTATTTGAAAAAATACCTGTAACCAGCGAAAATATAACTTTCTTTTTGACGAAGTGCGATGCAAATGCATTATCAATAATGATTAGTTTAAAACAGCAAGGTGCAAAACGCATATATCTGTCAAGCTGTCCACCGACAATAATAAACCCATCAGTTCTTAATTCATTTATGCAAGAATACAAAATAAATGCAATGACAATTGCAAAAGAAGACCTTAAAAAAATAATTTAGTATAAAAAAGCTCCCAAATGGGAGCTTTTTTTTAATATCTGTAATGAGCAAAAGCTTTATTTGCTTCAGCCATCTTATGGGTATCTTCACGTTTCTTACATGCAGCACCCTGACCATTTGAGGCATCAATAAGTTCATTTGCCAATTTATCGATAAAAGATTTGCCACTACGTTTCTTAGCAGCCTCAATAAGTGCAGAAGATGCCAATGCAAATCCTCTGTCAGGTTTAACTTCAATTGGAACCTGATAAGTAGAACCACCTATACGTCTGGCTTTTACTTCCAAAAGAGGTGTTGCATTCGTAAGTGCTTTTTGGAATAAATCTATTGGTTTTTCCTGAGTTTTTTCTTCAATTCTAGTCATTGTAGAATAAAAAATTCTCTCAGCTAATGATTTTTTACCACGGCGCATAATTCTGTTAATAAATTTTGAGATATCAACACTGTTGTATACAGGATCAGCCGTAGGTATTCTTTTTGCGGGTTTTGAACGTCTTGACATTACTTACCTCCCTTTGCTCTTTTAGCACCGTATTTAGACCTGCTTTGTGAGCGGTTTGCTACGCCCGCTGTATCCAAAGTTCCTCTTACGATGTGATATCTAACACCAGGAAGGTCTTTTACCCTTCCTCCTCTTATCAAAACAACACTGTGTTCTTGTAAGTTATGACCAATTCCCGGAATGTATGAAGTAACTTCAAATCCGTTAGTCAATCTGACTCTGGCAACTTTTCTAAGTGCTGAGTTTGGTTTTTTAGGGGTTGTTGTGTAAACCCTTGTGCATACTCCGCGTCTTTGAGGACAATTCATTAACGCCGGAGATTTTGTTTTGTCTTGTAACTTTTTACGTTCAGAACGTACAAGTTGATTAATAGTTGGCATAATTTCTCCTTTTAATTTTACCAATTTGCCCTACCTAAGCCTTGTCTGGGAACTTGGGCTTCGTATCCCGGCTTTTACTCTTACTAATCGCAAATTTCAGCACGATAAATCGACTAGTATAAAATAATAAAACATCAAGCAAACTCTTTTGTCAACTGATTTTTAAGATATTTTACCTATCTCGCGTTATAATCAATGATTTTTGACAGTTTATAAATTCTCGGGTATTTACCGAGCAAAGAAAAACCTGTTGTGTAAATCGTCAAAGTAAGGATAATTATCTGGATAATTGACCAGTGAAAAAATACAGGTCTGTTAAACCAGAATAGAATCTGTGCCGTTAAATAATTGATAAAAGGTATGTATTTTAAAAAATTTGCAAGCAGACCAACACTCATTGATATTACAAATAATAACAATGAAATAAAAATTGACTGCAATGCATTAAATCTCAGAAAATGAGAGGGCTGTTTTTTTCGTATATACTGGATAAACAGAATTATCACACCGCCCCATCCGGCAGTAAGATACGATAATGCCGAGCCAAGTCTGTCTAATATACTGACAGATGACTTAATCATTACTTACTCCCGCCGCAATTTACATAATCTTCTACAACCTGGCTGTAGATAAGTCTGTATTCATCATTGTCCGGTGCTA
>CALUQI010000054.1 GCA_944322875.1 Candidatus Gastranaerophilales bacterium | reverse complement strand
TTACTTGCTTACGTAAAAAATCAAAATCTTGATGAATACAGAGATTTGATTAAAAAGTTAAAAATCAGAGGTTAATTTTCTTATAAAAGACCGACCTTTGAAGGTCGGTCTTTTATTATCAAGGAGTTTTATGAAAACTTTAAAATCTATGAGGCTGCATATAGGAATATTTGGGAAAGCAAATGTTGGTAAATCCTCATTGTTAAACAGAATTGCAAACCAGGATGTTTCGATAGTTTCCGAAATTGCGGGAACAACAACTGATGTTGTTGAGAAATCTATGGAACTTTTGCCAATTGGTCCGGTCACGTTTTTAGATACGGCAGGTTTGGATGATATTACAGCATTAGCAGAAAAGAGAATTCAAAAAACGATGAAAATTATTAATCGTTGTGATGTTGCAGTGGTTGTTTGCGATTTTAACGGAATAGATAAATACGAAAAAGATTTGATTGAGACATTTGATGAGTTAAAAATACCTTACCTTATCGTCGTGAATAAATGTGATGTAAAAAAGCTTGAAATTAAAGAATTTGACAATGTTTTATATACTTCGGTCAAAAATGACAAGGATATTGTGTTCAAGTTTAAAGCAGCTCTCGTGAAACTTTTGCCTGAGGATTTTGTTAATTCGCCAAAAATTGCAGGGGATTTGGTGTCTGAAAAAGATACGGTGATTTTGGTTGTGCCTATTGATAAAGAGGCCCCGAAAGGCAGGCTGATATTACCTCAAGTTCAAACAATAAGGGATTTGTTGGATAGCAATTGCCTCGTTTATGTCGTTAAAGAAACTGAATTAAAAGATGCGATTGAAAATTTAAAACAACTTCCTGCACTTGTTGTTACGGATTCTCAAGCCTTTAAAAAGGTTTCTGAAATCGTGCCTGAGGATATTCCTCTTACATCGTTTTCAATTCTTTTTGCAAGATTAAAAGGTGATTTGAAAGAATTTGTAAAAGGTGCCGACACAATTGGAGAACTGAAGGATGGTGATAAGGTTTTAATACTCGAAAGTTGTTCTCATCACGCTATAGAAGATGATATTGGAAGGGTTAAAATACCGAATCTTTTAAAACAAAAAACGGGTAAAAATTTGGTAATAGAAAATTATTCCGGGCATGATTTCCAGGATATTTCCGGATATAAACTTATCATCCATTGCGGTGCGTGTATGACCAACAGACGTGAAATTTTATCACGAATTTTGCTTGCAAATAAAACGAATATCCCAATAACAAATTATGGAATTGCAATATCATATTGTTTAGGTATCTTGCCTAGGGCTGTTAAAATATTTAACTTAGATATTTAAGATATTTGTAATATAATGTATTTATGAAAAAAATAAGTATAATAGGCTCAACAGGTTCAATAGGAACGCAAGCGTTAGAAGTTATTGAAAAATTAAGAAATAAATTTGAAATAATTGCACTTGCAGGCGGTCATAACAAAGAACTTTTGGAAATTCAAGCTAAAAAGTTTAAACCTCGTTATACGGTATTAGGCGAGGAAGGACTTGAAAAAATTTGTTCAGATAAAGAAAATGATATAATACTTGTAGCCTGTTCGGGTAAAGTAGGTTTACGTCCGACACTTACGGCAATAAAAAATGGTATAAATATAGCACTTGCAAACAAAGAAACTCTTGTTATGGCAGGTGATATAGTCATGGCAGAAGCGAAAAAGTATGGAGTGCAAATAATTCCGGTAGATAGTGAACACTGTGCTATTCATCAGTGTATAAAAGATATTTCTCTGGTGGACAAACTTATTATTACAGCTTCAGGCGGGCCATTTCTTCACAAATCAGTTGATGAAATGAAAAATGCTACCGTAAAAGAAGCTCTAGCACATCCTAAATGGCATATGGGCAAGAAAATTACTGTAGACAGTGCAACTTTAATGAATAAAGGTTTAGAAATTATTGAGGCACATCATCTTTTTGGATTTAATTATGATGATATAGAGGTTGTTATACATCCGCAAAGTATTGTGCATTCGGCTATTGAATATAAAGATGGAAGTGTCATTGCACAATTGGGTTTGCCTAGCATGCATATTCCTATACAGTATGCTATATCTTATCCTCAAAGATTTGAGGGAATAAAGTCCAAAAGTTTTAGTTTTTCTGAAATCGCAAGACTTGATTTTGAAAAACCTGATTACAATAAATTCCCTTCAGTAAAACTTGCATATCAGGCGGGAAAAGTTGGCGGAACAATGACTGCTTGTTTAAATGCCGCAAATGAAGAAGCTGTGTTTGCCTTTTTAGAAGGTAAAATTAAGTTGTATGAAATTTACGAGACAGTTGAAAAAATAATGTCTGAACATGCGGTGATTTTAAATCCGTCAATTGATGAAATTTTTGAGGTTGATAAAATTACCCGTGAAAAAACTATAAAATATCTAAAGGATCGACATCAATTGTGAGTTTTATATCCTTAGGCATAGTAATTTTATTTAGGAAACTGGAAATAAATCTATGACCTTTTTCATCCAATTTATTTTTGATGAGGATTTGAAACCTGTATTGTCCGTTAATTTTTTCAATAACACAAGGGGTTGGTCCTAAGACTTCAATCCGTTCTGATATACCGTATTTTTGGGTCATTGTGTTCATTCTTAACACAATTTCTTGTGCTGATTTTTCTGCACGGAAATTGTTTATTGATGACAAAATTAACCTTACAATGCGGCTAAAAGGCGGATAATCAAATTCTTCACGGGCAATAATTTCTTTTTTATAAAATTCAATGTAATTCTGTGATTTCGCACTTTCTAAAGCGTAATACTCAGGATTATACGTTTGAAAAAATACACGTCCTGCAAAATTGCCTCGTCCTGCACGTCCTGCCACTTGTGTTAAAAGTTGAAATCCTCTTTCGGATGCCCTGTAATCAGGTAAATTAAAACTTGCATCTGCTGAGATTACACCAACAAGTGTTACATTTGGATTGTCCAGCCCTTTGGCAATCATTTGGGTACCCACAAGGATGTCAATTTCACACTTTTGAAAACGGTCCAAAAGTTTTATATGCTCACCCTTTCTTGTCAAGATATCACTGTCAATTCTTTCTATCGATTTTTCAGGGTAAAGTTCTTTTATATATTGTTCAATTTTTTGTGTTCCTGTTCCGCTATTTTTTAATGCATCCGAACCGCATTCGGGACAAACATCCGGAAAATGTTCAATATGATTACAGTAATGACATTTTAATCTTTGTTCCTTAGAATGCCATATCATAGGAATTGCACAATTCGGACATTCGATGACATGACCGCATGATTGGCATTGAGTATATGTTGAAAATCCGCGTCTGTTTATTAATAAAATAACCTGCTGATTTTTTTCAAGAGTTTCGCTGATTGCTGTCTGCATTGGTTTTGAAATTACATTCTTGTATGCTGATCTTCCGTATTCTTGCATATTTATTACAGAAACCGGCGGAATCTTTGCGTCGTTGTATCGTTTTTTGAGTTCAAAAAGACGTTCGGAATTTATCGCTTTGTAGTACGTTGAAATATCCGGAGTCGCAGAACCGAGTATAAGTGGACAATTATATAATTCTGCAAGTTTTTCTGCAATAATTTTTGCGTCGTATCTTGGAGCAGGACTTGTTTGTTTGTAAGAACTTTCGTGTTCTTCGTCAATTATTATCAGACCTATGTTTTGTAGCGGTGCAAAAACAGCTGAACGTGCTCCTGCCAAGATTTTTATTTCATTTCGATAGAGTTTTTGCCATACATCATAACGTTCGCCGTCTGATATGCTACTATGCCATATTGCGACATCTTTTGTCCCGAATTTTTTGGCAAGTCGTTTGGTAAGTTGTGATGCAAGTGCAATTTCGGGAGCCAAAAATAAAATATTTTTACCTGTTTTTAATGTGTCACTAATTAACTTGAAATAAACTTCTGTTTTGCCGCTGGCTGTTACTCCGTGAAGTAATATTGAACCTTTTTGTCTCATTTTGGTTTTTATTCCTTCATAAACCTTTTGCTGATCCAAAGAAAGAGTAAAAAGCGGCTCTTGTTCGGTAATTTGCAATATGTCCAGCGGATTGCGATAAAGCTCCTCAGATGTTATTTTAATACATCCGCATTCTTCTAATTTTTTAATCGTGCTTCGAGTGGTCTTTGCTTGTTCTTCAAAAAGCTTAAGTGAGATTTTACCTAAAGGTTTTAATATTTCTAATATTTCTTTTTGCCTTTTGCTTGCTCCCTCTAATTTTATAAACTCAATTATCTGTTCGGTTTTTGAGACTTTTTCTATCAGTTTTAGTGGTATTGCAGCGTTTAAAACGGTTACTAAATCACAACAGTAGTAATTTGCTACCCATTCAAGAAGTTTGAGATAATCAATTGAAAATAGCGGTTTTTCATCCAGAATCCGAGTTATTTTTTTTACCTTAAAATCTCCGGGTAAATAATCTGAAAAACCTACACAAAAAGCTTTAACAAGACCTTGTCTGCCAAAAGGTACCAAAATAGCCTGACCAATTTGAAGTTTTTGCTTCAATTCATCAGGAATGAGATAACTGAATGTTTTTACACCCAGTCCCTTTATATTAACTAATGCCAAAGCATATTTGCTCATATGGGCTTTGTTATTCCATAAATTCTTGTTTTGCTTGCTGTATTGCTTCTTCCAAAATATCTATTTGTTCCGGAGTAAATGTTACTCCCTTTTTAGTTGGAAGCCATGTTGAACCACCATCTGTTGTATAATGGATACGCATGTTTAGGTAGCTTTTTCCTTTATATTCACTTATCGAAATTTGTAATTGCTCTGTGTCGCTTCGTTCTATTGTTGCTAAAATCTTTGCGTCTGACATATTTTTCTCCCCTTTAATTATTAACTACTTTATAATAACATAAATTTTTTGTTTCTGTTAAAATTTATGTTATAAAAGGAGAAGTATATGATTAAAGTTGCTGTGTGTGGAGCTCTTGGTAAAATGGGAAAAGAAGTTGTTAATACAATTCTGGAGGATCCCAAAACTGAGCTTGTTGCAAAAATTGATGTTGCATCAAATGAAATGTATCATTCAATTGAAGAAGCTGCAAAAGCATGTAATATAGATGTTGTGATAGATTTTACACAGCCAAAGTCTATTTTTGAAAATGCCAAATATTGTTTGAATAATAAAATAAAAATTGTAATTGGAACAACAGGTTTAACTGATCAACAAATATCCGAACTTGAAAAATTGTCCAAAGAAAATAATACAGGTTGCTTTATTGCTCCAAATTTTTCTACCGGTGCCGTTTTGATGATGAAATGTGCAGAATTGTGTGCTAAATACTTTGATAATGCTGAGATTATTGAATTTCACCATAACCAAAAGAAAGATGCACCATCCGGTACTGCTATTAAAACTGCGTTAATGATGTCTAAATCAAAAGAAAATTTTACGTGCGGAAATTGCCCGGAAATTGAGACAATTCAAGGCTCAAGAGGCGGTACATCATATTCCGATATTCACATACATTCTGTCAGAATGCCCGGTTATACTGCTTCTCAGGAAGTTATTTTCGGGGCTATGGGTCAAATACTTACTATCAAACACGATTCCTTTGATAGAAAATGTTATATGAAAGGGGTTATGTTGGCTTTGTATCATACGATTCAGCATAATGACTTTGTTTATGGACTTGAAAATATTATTTAATAGTTATTATTTTTGAAATTGGGAAGGATTATTTCTTTATTGATAACCTTTCAAGATATCTTGCAAATCTGACAAGTTTAGTTTCGCTTTCTGCTGTTATTGAATCGACTAGAATAGTCTTGCATCCCAATAGTTTGCCGCATAAAATATCCGTCAATGGACGATCTCCTATAAATGCACATTCAGATGCCTTTAATTTTTGTCCTTCTAAAAATTTTTTTGCTACGGTTATGTTAGGTTTTTTGGCCTTAAATACAAGGGGAAAATCGGATATAGAGGTTACTTTGTTTATGTAAGCCGGATTTTTGTTGTTTGATATTACTGCAATGAAAAATTCGGCTTTGACTTTTTTTAGCCAGGTTTCCATTTCTTTAGAATAACAACCTGATTTTGATGCCATTATTGTACTGTCTAAATCAAATAAAAGTGCAGTGATGCCACTTGATTTAAGTTCTTCCAAATTTATATCATAAATGCTTTTATAGTTGTAGTCAGGTTTTATGAACATACTTCTCCTATTGTTCGTGCCAGAGCATATTTATAATCAATTGGGGCCTTATCAAATTTTAGATATACTTCATCATTTGTGTTTCCTATTTCTTGTAAATCCCCTTCAATACTTTTAATTTCAATGATTCGTGTAATAAATTGTTCAGTTGGCGTTATTATTTCAATTTCCTCATTTAAATGTATTTTGTTTTTTATTTTTACAAGATAATTGTCGTTGTCTCTATTTTTAAATTCAAATAAAAAGTCAGCTCCGGCTAATCCTTTTGAGATATCGTAACTATAACTGTCGGGTTTGTTCTCACCTAATGCAAATCCTGTCGTGTATCCCCGATTTCCGACTTTTTTAAGCTCAATATAATATTTGTGTAAGTCTGCATTAGGGTTTAATTTTAATTCATCAATTGCATTTCTGTAGGCTTTTGCCACTGCTGATACATAATACAAACTCTTTGTCCTGCCTTCTATTTTAAATGAATCTATACCCGCATCTATCAGTTCTTGTAAATGTTCTACTAGACATAAATCTTTTGGACTCAATATGTGTGTTCCTCTGTTGTCTTGATTAATTTCATAATATTGATCAGGTCTTGTACTTTCTACTAATTTGTAGCTCCAACGGCAAGGTTGAGAACAGTTCCCGTGATTTGCTTTCCTTTCTCCGTTTGTAAAATAATCGCTTAACAAACATCTGCCTGAAAATGATACGCATTGTGAACCGTGAACAAAACTTTCAAGCTCAATATCCGGAACTTTTGCTCTGATTTCAGCTATATCTGAAATCGCAAGCTCTCTTGCTAATATCACTCGACTTGCACCGTAATCTCGCCAAAATTTTACACTTTCATAGTTAAGAGTATTTGTCTGTGTGCTTATATGTATTGGAATCTCCGGCATGTGTTTTCTTATGAGATTTAATATCCCAAAATCACTTATTATAAACGCATCAGGAGAAGATTCTTTCAGTTTTTCTATACTGCTTTCAAGAAGTTTTATATCCTTGTTAAATGCAAATATGTTTAATGTTATATAGGCTTTGGCTCCCAATTTGTGGGCTAAATCTACCGCAGATTTAAGATTGTCAAGAGTTATAAGCTCACCCTTGCGCATTGCTCGTAAGCTGAAATCTATAACTCCAAAATATACAGCATTTGCTCCATATTTTATTGCATATTCTAATTTCTCTATATTACCCGCCGGCATTAAAAGTTCTACATTGCCCATATTAGAATCATACTTAAAAGGTTATAAATAATCAACCAATTAGGTGATGTTGTTTTTTGATTTGTGTAGAAAATAAAATATATAGAGAGTTTATTGGAGAATAATTTTATGCAAACTATTGAAAATGCTGCTACTACTATTAAAGAAATTTGGCAATATCAACACCCTGTAATGCATACTTGGTTCCTTTTAAGTGCAGTTTCACTTTGTTCTATGTTTGCCGTTTTGTATTTCATTATTTAAAAACGCTTGTGTTATAATTCAATTATGAAAAAATTGAGAATAGCGTTTGGTTATTTGACTCTTATTCTTGTTGCAATAAGTATGTTGTATCCGTTTTTTGCTATGATTAATCTGTCTTTTGTCAGTGATAATCTTATTTTTGCTCAGCCTGATAGAGTTTTTCATTCTCCTTTAACGTTTAAAAATTATGTTAATGTTTTTCAAGAAATTCCATTGAGTACTTATTTTTTTAATAGTCTTATTGTAGCTGTTATAACAACATTAGGACAAGTTATTATTGCTTCTATGGCCGGATATGCATTCGCAAGATTGAAATTTAAATATCGTGATATATTATTTTTGGTCATTTTAATTACTATGTTGATTCCGCCGCAAGTTAATATTATACCTTTATTTTTTCTAATGCGACAATTACATTTGATTGATACTTATCAAGCACTTATTTTACCGGGGTTATTTGGCGGTTTTGGTGTTTTTATGATGAGGCAGTATTTTTTGAATCTGCCTAAAGATTTGGAAGAATCTGCGAAGATTGACGGATGTAATATTTTTGAAACATTTTTTAAAATAGCTATACCACTTGCTTTGCCGGCTATTGTTACTTTGGCCATTTTTACTTTCGTTTCTTCTTGGAATAGTTTTATGTGGCCTCTTATTGTTACAAATTCAGAAGGAATGAGAACATTACCTGTTGGTTTGGCTGTATTTAAAGGAAGTTTTAGAGAAGTTACTTTATGGGGTGAACTTTTAGCTTGTTCTGTTATATGTTCCATACCTGTTATTTTAATTTTCATTTTAGGTAAAAAATATTTTATTAATGATATTTTACAGGGCGGGATTAAAGAATAATTATTGATTTATTTATTTAGATTTTCAAAAAGGCTTTCAAACTCCGGAAATGATATGTTTACCCAGTCAAAATCTTTAATTAATATTTCGTCTTCACAAATTAAACCTGCAATGTATAAGCTCATCGCAAGACGATGGTCGCTGTATGTTGTTACTTCTGTATTCCCTTGTAGTTTTGTTTTGCCTTCTATTATTATCCCATCAGCTCTTTCTTCTATATTTGCTCCAAGTTTTTTTAGTTCTTTTACTATTGATGTTATTCTGTCGGATTCTTTGTTCCTTAAATCGGTTGCATCTTTGATTATGGTTGTCCCGTTTGCTTGAGTCGCTATTACACTTATTATCGGAATCTCGTCAATTAATCTCGGAATTGTTTCTCCGCTTATTTCGCACGATTTTAATTCTGATGTTCTTACCCTTATATCACCGACTCGTTCGTTAGATATTGTTCGTTCGTCAATAATTTCTATATCCGCTTGCATATTCCTTAAAATATCAATAATGCCTGTACGAGTTGGATTTAAACCTACGTTTTTTATTATTATATTGCTATTAGGGGTTATTGCGGCTGCTGCCATAAAATATGCGGCACTTGAAATGTCTCCGGGTATTTCTATTGTTTGCGGCATTAATTCAGATTTTGTTATCGTATTTGTTCTGCCGTTTGTGTTTATATTTGCTCCCATATATTCCAACATCAGTTCTGTGTGGTTTCTTGATAAGTAGGGCTCTGTGTAGATTGTTTTCCCTTCAGATAATAGACCGGCTAATAATACTGTTGATTTGACCTGTGCTGATGCAAGTTTTGAACGGTAGGTTATTCCGTGTAAGTTTTGTCCTATTATCTCTAGTGGAGCGTGATTGTCCATTGAATTTATTGTCGCCCCCATTAAAGTTAAAGGTTCTATTATTCGTTTCATTGGTCGTTTACTTAAGCTTTCGTCACCCGTTAATATTGATTTGAAATTTTGACAAGCTAGAATACCGCTCATTAATCGCATTGTGGTTCCTGAGTTCCCGCAATACAAAATTTCGGCATCGGATTTAAGATGTCCTTTTGATTTTATTTCTATTTCATTATCTTTATATTTATACTCTATCCCGAGTAGTTTGCATATATTTAGTGTTGTATGCGGATCTTCGCCTTTTGAATAATTCTTTATATGTGATGTACCTTGTGCAAGCGTACATAAAATTGCTGCACGATGTGAAATAGATTTGTCAGAAGGAATTGTTATTTCCCCTTTTAGACCATGAGTTGTTTTTTTTGATATTTTTTTGTTCATATGTTTACCTTTATTACCAATAATAGTACGGTTGATAAATATATCTGTATGGGTAGTAATAATATCTGTTATAGTTCATTTGCTGCTGAAGTATAAGTAGTTTCTGCAGTAAAAGTTCCTGCTCTTGACGTTTTTGAAGTTCTTTTAACTCCTTTAGATATTCTTTTACTTCTCCTATCCGTTTTTCTTCGGAATTGTTTAAGGCTTCAAAACACTTTACAAGGTTGTTGCCTTTGTATTTCGATATGCATTCATTTGCTGTTTTGAAAAAGTTGTCTTGTGGTTTTGACCAGTTTTCAATATAAAAATTTATATTCGGTGAATTCTCAATATATAATTTTTGCCATTCAGGTTTTACTAAAAAGTCAGTTATTTGCTTGTAGGAATTATCTATCTTACGTTGTTCTATCTCCGCTATAAGTTTGTCCGTTTTGTATAATTCCGGCTCCGGTGATTTCAAGAATATTTTTTTTGCTTTATATAAATAATTTAGTTTGCAATCATTGTCGTTTATACAACTTGCGGCTGCCCTAAGATAGTTCTTGGCTACGTTTGGTCTGAGATTTATTAGAGTTTGTGCATATTTTGATGCTGAATTTATATCTCCTGAGTTGTTACTTGCTGTGTATAATATTTCTGTTGCTCTGTAATAGTCATGACTTGAGGGCGTGATTTTTGTCCCATATTGAATTGATTTTTTGTAGTTGCCAAGTCGTAAAAAAGTCTCCGATAATATAAGATAATTTTTTAACTGTATATTTGGATCTTTTATTTGTTCAAATTCAAAAGCAGCTTGTTCATATTGCTTAAGTTGAAAACTGCTTCGGGCTATTATATCGGTTATTATGTCAGGTGGTATTATATTGTTTGTGTCTATTTCTCTCAGTTTTTCAGCTTGTTTTTTTACTTCATCTGCTTTAAATTCTCCGGAATATAAAAACATTAATTCGTATACTGCAGGAATGTAGTTCGGAATTTTATCTAAAATCTTTTCATAGTATTTTATTTTTTTATCCGGCTTTGAGCTCTCTTTTGCCTTAAGCATCATTTTTTCAGCATATTTGTATTCGGACTTTTCAGCTCTCGAAAGACCTGAATAACCTTGTCTGTAATTAAATTGCATTGTTTTTGCATCAAAGCTATAGGGTGCTATTTGTTCTATGGCTATTACGTTTGATGTTGTAAATATTAAACTTATTATTATTATAAATCTTTTCATATATGCCGAGAGGATAACAAATTTTTCTATAAATGTCAATTGTTTGTTATTTTTGTGCTAAAATGTAATCAAACCGCAAAGTTTATATTTTATGGTTTGAAAAATCAATAGAGGGGTGTCCGAGAGGTTTAAGGTGCAATCTTGGAAAGGTTGTGTGGGAGCAATTCCACCGAGGGTTCGAATCCCTTCCCCTCTGTTTTTTAACGGATTTATATAGGATATTTTATATATTTTACATTATATCCGATTGGTGATGTACTTTTTTGTCCAGATTGATTTGTACGGATAGATAGATTATTTTGGTAAAGTTGGCTTTGTGTGGGAGTTTCCGGGTCGGAAAAATTAAGTTTACCAAAAAAATCAAACTGGGAAACTGGACTTTTTCTGGACTGTACGGATAGATTGAGATTTGCAGAATTTCAGTGAGATACGCACCGTTTTTGAGTTGTACGGATAATTTGATTATTTCGGAATAGTCCAGTTCCGCAAATTTAAAAAAAATATCATAAGGTTTAAGAATTTTGAACAAGGTCGGAAGAATTTTCATCAAGTTTGTAAAAATCTTTATGTATAATTTTTAGGATAGTATAGATATATGGAAAAAATTTATTGTTTATTAAATAAATACGTACAATCAATTAATGAATGTAATCTAGAA